>CAZWMF010000484.1:0-3463 GCA_964634535.1 uncultured Opitutaceae bacterium
GCCGAATTCCGCGCCGGCGAGGTCGTCCGACGTATAGACGCGCAGGCCCAGGCTGCTGATGGCCGCCGGCAAGTCGGCCCAGGGCGGGCCCGCCGAGCCTGCGGCGAGCACCATGGCCGCCGGCAGTCCCCGGGCCACTTCGGCCGCATTGGTTGGTCCGGTCAGAACCGCGGCGGGAATATCCGGGAGCACCGCCGCCATCACCTCCGAGGGCCGCAAATGGGTGTCCATCTCAAGGCCCTTGGCCAGGCCCACCAAGCCCTGCGGACGCCCGGCTCCGGCCAGGTTAGCCTTGATATGCCCCAACGTCTCCCGCATCGCCTGGGTCGGGCAGGCCAGGAAAACGACATCGGCTCCAGTCAGGGCCACCCCCAATTCGGCGGTGACGCGCAGTTCGAACGGCAGCGCAAAACCCGGCAGGTATTCGGTGTTTTCGCGATTGGCCAAGAGCGCCGCCGCCTGTTCCGGCCGGCGGGGCACCAGGGTGACCGATCGGCCGAGCCGAGCCAGATGGAGCCCGAAGGCGGTGCCCCAGGCGCCGGCGCCGACCACCGTGAAGTTCATCGCCCGGTTCTAGCCGGCATCCATCACAAATTCCAGCGAAACTGGCGCCTTCCTCCCGAGGCAAACGCCGTCGGGCCCAAACCTCAGCCCAGAAAGGCCGGAATCTTTTCGCCGGCGATCATCCCCTCGAACGTCTCCCGGGAATTGACCAGCTCGAAGGCACTGCCTTGCACCAAGACCTCGGCCGGCAGGGGGCGGGCGTTGTAGCGGCTGGCCATGGTGTATCCGTAGGCTCCCGCGCTCATCAGGGCGAGGTACTCGCCCTCGCCCACCGCCTGCAGCGAGCGGCCGTGCGCGAAACAATCGCTGCTCTCACAGATGGGGCCGACGACGTCGGCCACGAGAGTGGGCCGGGTCGTATCCCGGTGAAGCGGAACGACCTCATGGTAGGCGTCGTACATGGCTGGACGCACCAGATCGTTCATTCCGGCGTCGACGATGAGAAAGTTCTTGGCGGCCCCGCGCTTGAGATATTCGACGCGGGTCAGAAGTACACCGGCGTTGCCCGCGAGGTAACGGCCCGGTTCGAGCAGGATCTGGAGCCCGAGCGGCTGCAACAGCGGCACCAGCGCCGCGCCATAGGCCTCGGGCGTCAGCGGACGCTTATCCGCCGGCTGGCTCTCCCACCACGCGCTTTGGCCGCTCGCCAGGGCGTCTCGGTAGACGATGCCGACGCCGCCGCCGATCGAGAAATACGTGATCCCCAGCTTCGCCTTCAACTCGGCGGCAAATGGGGCCACCTTCTCGACCGCCTCGGCGATCGGGCCTATCTCGGTCATTTGCGAACCGATGTGCATCTGCACGCCGCGCAGGACGATGTGCGGATACTTGGCGGCCGACTCGTAGGCGGCCTTCGCCCGGTCGAGCGGGATGCCGAACTTGTGGTCGCTGCGGCCGGTGCTGATCTTGGCGTGGGTGAGCGCGTCCACGTCGGGATTGACCCGAATCGCGATCGAGGCCTTCCGCCCCAGCCGGCCGGCGACGTGATTGATCCGGGCGAGCTCGGGCTCGCTCTCCACGTGGAACGAGAAAATCTCCTGCTCCAACGCGAGCCGGATTTCGGCTTCGGTCTTGGCCACCCCGGCGAATACGCTGCGCTTCACGTCAGCGCCGGCCGCCAGGACGCGCCGCAATTCGCCGCCGCTCGCGAAATCGAAAGCCGAGCCCAGGTTGGCGAAGTGGCGCAGGACAGCGAGATTACCGTTAGCCTTGTTGGCGAAGCAGATCTGAAAATCGAGCCCCTCGAAACTCCGTGCGAGCCGGCGGTAGTTGTCGGCCATCGTCGCCGCGCTGTACACGTAGGTCGGCGTGCCATAGAGCCGCGCGACCTCAGCGAGGTCCACCGACTCGCATTGCAGGTTCTGACCCGTGTACCGGAAATGATGCATGGACGCAAAACGGGGAGGTTGGGCGATTTTCCATTGAAAAACCAACCCGAAATGCCGATGTTAAGGTGTTCCATGGTCCGTTTCCTCCAGCGCTGGCTTCGGCGTCCCGCCCTTCGATTTGGGCTGGAGCGCGATGCGCGCAGCCGGTTTCGGGACCCGCGCTTCGTCAGTTTCATGTCGGAAGCCAATCGCAGCAAGACCCTCAACACCGACTTTCAGGATGCGGTGCTGCGTGGCCGACGGGTAATCCGCCATGCCTTGATCATCGGCCTGGTGGCTTTCGGCGCTTGGATCGCGATGGAAAGCGCCCGGGCGCTCTCCCTGTTTTAGGCCAAAAGGCGCCCCCGCTCAGGCCGGTCCCGTGCCGCCCTCAGTCCGTCTGTCTTCATCCGGTAAGGCACAGCCAACGGGCGACCTATCGCACCAGCGCGCGACGCTTCCGGAGCGCACGCAGAAAAGCCGAAGGCTCGCTCGCCGGCCTTGCCAGGCCGGTTCGGTCGCCTTCGGCGTTTTGTACCTGACGTAATTGTGGCTCGCGAGCGGTTCGTGCCTCGGGAGAAATCGGTCTACACCGCCAGGGGCAGGCTCGCCGGGCGAGCCGCCGGCACCGGGGCGCGCACGGGCAGAGGGAGCGGGCGGAAGCGGCGATCATAGTCGCGGCTGGCAATGGCGAGGAGGCCGACGACCGCGACAAACGATGCGGTGAGCGGAAGGCTGATCGGAGCGAGGCAGAGGGCGACGCCGGCCACCAGAGCCGCGCGGAATAGGAATCGGTTAGTTTTCATGGTCAATCGAGTGTGTTGACCAGAATACCCCGATGGCCGCGAAAAGTTACAGACCGGCCCACCGGCACCCATCCCCCGGGCCAAATCCGGAGCCAGAAACTAGCCGGCGGCCGAAGCGCCGTTCGCGGTCGGCCGAAAAGCCGTGCGGAAGCTCGCCTTGATGAAATCGCGGTTGAGCCGGGCGATGAAGTCGTGGGAGATCAGCTTCGGGCAGGCCGCGCTGCATTCGAATTGATTGGTGCAGCCGCCGAAGCCGAGGCCGTCCGCGGTCTGGATCATCGCGAGCACGCGGCGGTCCTGCTCCACCTTGCCCTGGGGCAGCAGTCCGAGGTGGGCCGCCTTGGCGGCGACGAAGAGCATGGCGCTCGCGTTCTTGCACGCGGCGACGCAGGCGCCGCAGCCGATGCACTGGGCGGCGTCCATCGCGAGGTCGGCGTCTTCCTTCGGCACGGGAATCGAGTTCGCGTCGGGCGCGCTGCCCGTGCGCACGCTGATGAAACCGCCGGCCTGCTGGATTTTGTCGAAGCTGCTCCGGTCGGTGACCAGATCCTTGATGACCGGGAAGGGACGCGCGCGAAACGGCTCGACCGTGATCACTTCGCCGTTCTGGAAGCTGCGCAGGTACGTCTGGCAGGTCGCGACGCCGCGGTGCGGGCCGTGCGGCTTGCCATTGATCTGCAGGGAGCAGGTCCCGCAAATGCCCTCGCGGCAGTCGTGGGCGAAGGC
>CAZWMF010000485.1:0-2758 GCA_964634535.1 uncultured Opitutaceae bacterium
TCGACACGGCCGACATGTACGGGTGGGGCCGGAACGAGGAGTTGGTCGGGCGGGCCTTGCGCCCGCATCGCCACCGCGTCGTGCTGGCGACCAAGTTCGGCAATGTGCGCGGACCCAACGGCGAATTCCTGGGGGTCAATGGCGCGCCCGCCTACGTCCGCCAGGCCTGCGAGGCGAGCCTGCGCCGCCTCGGCGTCGAAACCATTGATTTGTATTACCAACACCGGGTCGATCCCCGGACGCCGATTGAGGAGACGGTCGGCGCCATGGCCGAATTGGTGCGCGCGGGCAAAGTCCGGCATCTGGGCTTGTCCGAGGCGGCGCCGGCCACGCTGCGGCGCGCCTGCGCCGTCCACCCGATCGCCGCCCTGCAGACCGAGTATTCGCTGTGGTGCCGCGACCCGGAACGGGAAATCCTGCCCGCCTGCCGCGAACTCGGCGTGGGTTTTGTCGCCTATAGCCCGTTGGGCCGTGGCTTCCTGACCGGCCGGTTCCAGAAGCCCGCGGACCTGCCGGAGGACGACTGGCGCCGGAACCATCCGCGGTTCACCGACGCGAACTTCGCCCGCAATCTGGATTTGGTGCGGGCGGTTCAGGCGGTGGCCGAGGAGAAGGGCTGCACGCCGGCGCAGCTGGCGCTCGCCTGGGTGCTGGCCCGGGGCGAAAACATCGTGCCCATCCCCGGGACCAAACGCGTGAGCTACCTGGAGGAAAACCTCGGCGCCGTCGACGTCGGTTTATCGCCCGCCGACCTGAGCCGACTGGATCAAGCTTTCCCCGTGGGCGCGGCCGCCGGCGAGCGTTACCACGCGCAAGGCATGCAGGCCGTCAATCGCTGAGCGAACCGGGCCCGGCCGGTGAAACCGCCGAGCGGTTTCCGCCGTCACTGAGACGGTAACCATGAAACCAACATTCCTGTTCGGTCCGGGGATCGTGCTGGCCGCCCTCCTGGGCGGATGCGCGTATCCGGCCTATTCCACCGTCGTCGTCGCTCCGCCGCCGCCCGTTGCGGTCGCCGAAGTGATTCCCGCCAGCCCGGGTCCGGGCTTCTTCTGGGCGCGCGGCCATTGGGCCTGGCGCTATGGCCGGTATGTTTGGGTCCGCGGCCACTGGATCGGCCGGGCGGGCACGGCCTGGATCGACGGCCACTATGAAAACCGCGGCGGCGGCTATTTCTGGGTCGAGGGCCACTGGCGCTAACCCACGCAGTTGCCCGGCCCGCACGGTGGCCGCCCTACCCTTCCGCGGCCTCGGGGGCCACCGTCACCGCCGTGAACAATTGATGGCGACCGCCGCCGCTAAATATGCCTTTGATCGGACTCACATCGCCATAGTCGCGGCCGCGCGCCACCGCGATATGCCCGGCGCCGACCAGCGCGTGATTCGTGGGGTCGTAGTCCACCCAGCCGGTGCCGGGCACAAAGACCGAAATCCAGGCATGGGAAGCGTCCGCGCCCACGAGGCGCGGCGAACCCGGCGGCGGCGCGGTCAGGATGTAGCCGCTCACATACGCGGCCGCCAAACCGCGGTCGCGCAGGCAGCTGAGAAAGAGGTGGGCGAAGTCCTGGCAGACGCCGCGTCGTTGCGCGAGCACTCGTTCGAGTGGCGTCGACACCTGGGTCGCGCCCGGCTCGAAGGTGAAGGTTTCCCGAAAACGAGCGCCCAGCCGCTCGACCCAGGTGAGAAGGGACGGCCCGTCCTCGTCCAGACCCGCGGCCAGCGCGCGGGCCCCCGCGAGCCAGGGCACGCGGGCGGAGGCCTGCCGATATTGGGCCAACTCGAATTCACCGCGGGCGATGGCCTCGTCGAGCCAGTCGCCGCATTGGGCGAGGGGCGGAGTGAGCCCGGCCATCGGCCAGTTCGGCTCGGCGCGCTGCACTACGCTCTGGCTCGTCACCACGAGTTCCCGGTGCGGCTGGCGCAGGGTGAAGACATGGCGGACATTGCCGAAAAAATCCGGCCGGCACACGAGATCGGCCGGCGTCGGCGCGATGGTCAATTCGAATTCGCAGCACCGCTGGTCGGGTTCGTCGCGCGGCCGCAGGTGCAGCACCTGCCAGGCCGCGGAGACGGGCGCGGTGTGGCGAAAGCGGGTCTGGTGGGTGACGCGGTAGCGCGGCATGGCGGTCAGGACCGGGCCGACGCCTCGGCGTGGGTGAAATAGACCTCGGTGATCTGGTCGCTCAGGCCGACCAGCAGTCGGCCGACCTCGGCCAGGAGGTCCTCGGCCAATCCGGCCGAGCGCGCCAGGGCGGGCGCGTCGGCCAGCCGCACGGTGCTCAGCAGCCGGAAGGCGTTTCGCCGGAGGGCCGCCACGGCGCCGGGCTCGAGATCGGCCGGCAAGGCCTCGAGATGCTCGGCGATGCGGGCCGCCTGGAAGCGCAGGCCGCGGGGATTCTCCTCGGCGCTGATCAGCCAGTCGAGGACATCGGCGGACGGAAAGCCCCCGGGGCGGACGCTGCGGTACATGAACAGGCTCTCGGCGAAATACAACAGGGTCTGCAGGCGGAATTCGCTCAACACCGGCCGCGGCGTGCCGACCAGCAGGCCGCGCAGGAGGAAGACGAGCTGCTGGCCGCGCTCGACCCGCCGGCCCAAGTCGAGGAAGCGCCAGCCGGTGTCGTGCGGCAGCGACTCGGCGCTCACGGTTTCGAGCACCGATAGTTGGTCGCTCAAGCCCGCCGCGTCGGTCGGATCGCCCGATTCCAGGGTCGCGCGCAGGCCGCGCACGATGCGCCCGGCCTCCGGCGGCAGCCGG
>CAZWMF010000485.1:2768-3455 GCA_964634535.1 uncultured Opitutaceae bacterium
GACGATGCGCAGCATCTGGGCCAGGGTGGCGGCCAGGCTCGTCGCGTGGGTCCGGTCGCGGGCGGCCGCGCGGGCCGCCGCGGCCGCTTCCGCAAAGGCGCTCGCGCGCTCAGGCGCGCCGCCCTGCAGGACCCCGAGCAGGCGCGCCATCTCGGCAGCGACGCCCGGGTCGAGGACGGCGACGTCGTTGGCCAGCGGGTCGAGCTTCGCCAACATGCGGGCCAGCTGGGCCGCGCGGTCCAGGTAACGGCCGAGCCAATACAGGTTGTCGGCCAGCCGGCTGGGAATCGCCGTCGGGCCGCGCAATGGCGGAGGCTCCGGGGCGGAACGGCCCGGGCTCTCCTCGACCGGTTTTTCGGCCAGGACCCAGGTGTCCTTGGCCACGCCGCCCTGCTGCATCGAGACGATCGCGTCCTCGCCGTCCGGATTGAACCGGGTGAACCCGCCGGGCATCACCCGGTAGTCCTCCCCGCACCAGGCGAGGAAGACCCGCACGGTGACCGGCACCGGCCGGATCGCCTGGTCGACCCAGCCGGGGGCGGTGCCCAGCATGACCCGCTCCTGGCCGCAGTAGGCCTCGGGACGGGCGCGCAGGTCGGCGGCCAACGCGGCGCGCTCCGCCGGCTCCAGCACCGCCCCGTAGCGGGTGGGCGGGGCGCCCGGACCGCGGAAGGCGGGCTTGATCAC
>CAZWMF010000486.1:0-3453 GCA_964634535.1 uncultured Opitutaceae bacterium
GCGTCCTGTGTCTAGGGCGTCGCGGGTGCGGTCACCTGCGAACCACCGGCGATATTCAAGAAATAGCGTCGAATGGCGGCGGCCCTCTTCGGCGAAAGCACGTTCAATTCCTGTTCCTGATCGGGAGTAAGTCGAGCGGGAGCGTAGTTCGCATTGCCGGGCTGAGCCGACAGTTCAGCCCCGACCTGTCCAGCAGAGGCGACCGCGCCCAGTGAGTCGACCTTGACTCCACGGAGGGCGAGCGAGAGACGGCGGCCGTCGACGCACCGAAGCGTCACTTCGCTACCCTCCCGATCCGCTGAAATTACGACGAAGGAATGACCCGTTTCGTTCAGACTCACCCACACGCTCTGCTTTTTTCTCGAATCAAAGATGCAGAACCGGGTGCCATCTGATGCGGACATGAAGCCTCGCAATTCGTACGACGGATCCTCTGCACCGGACTGCGGCGCGACGGCCACTCCCCGCGGAAGAAACGGCGAAATATCCTGGGTTTGGGCATTCCCCGGGAGGATTGTCCCGAGAATCAGACCGACGGCCGACCACGGCAAAACTCGAATCGGTGCTTTCATGGCAATGAACCGGATCCATGGATAGGGGAGCAGATTCAGTCAAGGAACAACCGGCCACGTTGCTGGCGATCCGTCCTGAGGCGTAACGACAATCTCGTTGTTCTTGACTGATGCACTGGCGTCAGGCTCGGCAAAATGGTTTCCCGGTGGATTTAAGGGGCGCGTTGATCGTCGCCCGTGGGGCTCGAATCGGGCTTGTGTGACAAACAGGTTCCGAACGGGTGAAATTAACACCTGCAACGTTTCGGACGATGGACGCGCGGTACCTAGGGAATAGACCCTAGCGATCTTGCCCCGGGCAAACCAATGGTCTCGCACCGCTACGCATCATTTCGATCCGAAACGCCGAGAGAATTCGGGTTCGTTGCCGAATCTTCACACATGTGCCCCCCAAATTGTAACACTAGGGGATTATACCTACTCGTGAGTTAGGGTATCCGCGCTACGCGTGGTATCACTCTCTCAATCCAACCGCACATAACCCAGTTAGTTCACGCTAGTTAGATTGATTAAGAACATGAATAAATTCAAATTCCTCACGGCGGGCTTCCTCGCCATGGGACTCGTCGGAGCGGCCTCCGCTCAGACGGTCATTCGCATCACTGGCTCGACCGCCTACCGCAATGCTGCTGAGCAATCTATCCAGGTTGCTTTGGCTAGCGGTTACGTTTGGGGAGGCGTCGGCAAGACGGTCGGCTCCACCCAGCTGATCTTCAGCGGCAATTTGGCCTCTGGCGGCGACCCGGTGATCATTCTCACGTCATTTACCGGTTCCGAGGGCGGAATTGATAATCTGACCCATCCGGGCTTCCCGCCGTCCAATGCGACCTATATCGCGCACGATGCGGCTCATCTCTCGCACCTGACGACCGCCGGCTACACCGGTTTCACCTCCGCCGACACGACGGACCTGACGACCGCTGACATCGCCTTCGGCGACACCTTCCAATCGTCGTCGGCCTACAAGACCCCGTCCCTGTCGGACACCAAGGTTGGCATCGTCCCCTTCCTTTGGGTGGCGAGCGCTTCCAATCCTGACCCGATCACCAACATCACGCATCAGCAGGCCAAGGCGGCGTTGGCCGGTGTGGCGACGTACGCGCTCTGGAATAATTCCTCGGCCGACCGGAGCGTTGCCGTCGATGTGATTGGTCGCGACCAAGACTCGGGTACCCGGGACAATACGTTCCTGGAGTCCGGATATGGCAATACGACCGCGCCCGTCCAGTGGGCTCCGACGGGCAGCCCCACCTCGGCTTCCAACCCGACGGGTTATAGTGGCTTCGGACTCTATCCGGCCAATACTGTCAACGGGATTTCGTATCCGGCCGGCCAGTCCGGATACTCGAGCGGCGGCAGTGTCGCTACCGCGGTGCAGGATCCCTCGATCGCGAATGCGGCTGGTGCCGAAATCATCGGCTATATCGGCACGTCCGATGCCTATGCCGGCCTGCAACCCATCACGATCACCGGCGTTGGTAGCTATACCAATCTGCTGACACCGATCTCGTGGGAAGGCGTCAGCTTCGCGACCGCCGGTCAGTCGACCTATACGACCACCTACAACGAGGCCGCCATCACCTCTGGGCAATATACGTTCTGGAGCTACGAGCACCTGTTCACGGTTACCGGCACGCTTAATGCCGACGTGGCGACCCTCAAGGCCGCCCTCGTGAACGAGCTCCTAACCGGCACCGAAATTGTCAACCAGCATTCGGGCTACAACCTTAGCGACATCGTGAACGCCGGCATCGCTCGCGCGACCGACGGTGCGCCGGTGTTTTTCAACAACTGATTAGGATTCCCCAGACATCAAGTCTAGTAAATAATTAATAAACAACAATATACATGAAATCAACCCTAATCTTCGCCTCCGCCGTCCTGGCGCTCGGCGCTGTGGCCGCTCATGCGCAGGGACCTGCGTATAGCAACGGCGACCTCGTGGTGGCCTTCGAAAACCCGACCGGAACCGATGTCGAGTTCAATCTTGGACTCGTCACCGCCCTGCCCACGTCTGGGACGGAGGACTTTGGCAATGTTAGCAGCTATCTCACCTCCAATGGACAAAGCGTAAGCTCGACTCTGTGGAGCGTCGCCGCCGGTTTCGGCGGCTCCGTTTCCGGCGTGCCTGCCGCTCCGTTTCCGATAACCGTTCAGACCTCTTCCGGCGCCGTCAGCGTGCTGCCGGCCGGGCTGGCGATTTCGGAAAACACGGCGAGCCAGCCTGGGTTCGTTGGAAATTCCGCAACCGCTGCGGTGACAGTGAATAATTCCATTGCGACCGTTGGGACTGACATCTCGGCCCAAACGTCGACGGTCGGAACCTCGGGGCTAGGTCTCCTGGGCGTTGCCGTCAATGCCACGGGCGATTCGGCCTCCTACACCGGTCAGGGTTCGTATGAGAATGTCTCGACGGATCTTGAAGTGACGGGTTCGGGCTCGTCCCAGCTCTGGTTGCTGACTTCCACGGCGGCTGGCACCGGCACCGGCTTCCATAAGGCTAACGAGGGCGCGATCAACGGCGCCACGGACCTTGGTACGTTTGCCCTGTCGAGCGGTGGCGAGCTGACGTTCACGGCCTTCACGGCCATCCCGGAGCCTTCGACCTATGCCGCCATCCTCGGCGCGTTGACGATCGGCTTTGTGGCGATCCGCCGCCGTCGGGCTGCGGTTATCTGAAGCTGACTTAGCTCCAGCAAAGAATCGTTATACATTTGGCGACCGCTCTTCGGGGCGGTCGCCAAATTCTTTTGTTCGCCAAGCAAGTCGCACATCTAACAATGGAACATGAAATCGACCCTGATTCTCGCATCGGCCATCCTGGCGTTTGGCGCATTGGCCGCTCATGCGCAGGGACCTGCGTATGGTAATGGCGACCTCC
>CAZWMF010000487.1:0-3427 GCA_964634535.1 uncultured Opitutaceae bacterium
TCACCAAGGTGACCTCGTTCGGGGCCTTCGTGGAGCTGAAGGACGGCATCGACGGCCTCGTGCACATCTCGCAGATCAGCGAGGACCGGATCGACAAGGTGAAGGACCACCTCAAGCCCGGCCAGGCCGTCAGCGCCCGCGTGATCAAGATCGACCGCGACGAGCGCCGGCTCGGCCTGTCGATCAAGGCCGCCAACTACAGCAGCGAGCAGCTCGCGGCGGAGACGGCGACCTACGAGGCGCTCAAGCGCAGCGCCGGCAACGACATGATGAACCTCGGCGACATCCTCGACGAGGCCTCCAAGAAGGAAGACGAGCCCGCCCAGGAATAAGGGCTTCCCAACCTTCGCCTAGATTCAAGCGCCCGGCCGGATTGGCCGGGCGCTTTCTTTTCCGTCCCCGGCGGGGCGCCTTCCCATCCGCGCGGGAGGGCAAAGGGGGCGGCTGCTCCAAGCGTCGTCACCGCGAACCGGGACCGCCCGCGCCGCTAGGGCGATCCTGCCTGCGCCACCGGCGAGCCGAATTGGGCCTGGCGGCGCACGGCCGCGGCAAACGGGTCGGCCGCGATGGGGCCCTCGCCGAGAGAATCGCTCCAGGGGATCTGGTCCCAAAGTCCGTCGGGGGCGTGGACCAGGCCGGCAATGATCATGCGGACCTTTTCGCCATCGATCGCGGTTTGCTTCGGCGACCAAAAGATCCGTCCCCGCAGATAGTCCGCCGCGTAGTCCGACCAGGAATGGAACGATGCCTGCAAGAGGCGGGCGACGGGCAGCATTCTCGCCCAAGCTTCGTCCTCGCTCAAGTACCCCGCATTGAATCCCCACCGGCAGAGATTGATGTAGCGGCCGAAATCCCATCCGGTCAGCGGGATCGCATCTCCCGGGGACCATTGGGGATGCGTTTCCCAAAAACTCATTCGGTGTCCCTCTTGTCCTTGGTCAAACGCGTCCAGCATTGCCAGGAGATCCGCCCGGGAGTGAATGTCCCACCAATCTGCCATCACCTGGGTCGAGACCTCCCCGGATGGCGCTTTCAGATCGGTCAATGGCTCCCCATTGAACGAATTGAGGATGGCTCCGAAGGCGACGGCATGCGCCCGAATCCGATCTCCGGCCGGCAATGCCGAATAAGGGCGCGACTCGGCCACCGCGGATTGGTCCGCAGTGGGGCTGATTGGCGCAGTAAAACTGAGGATCACACTCGATGCTTGGTGGCTTTCCGGCGGCGGTTCGCCGCAGGATCCCAGGAGAACCGTCCCAAAAAGAAGCGTCGCCAGGCGGGTGCGAGGTTGCATCCGGCTATTTTAGCACGGAAATCGCGAATCAAGGACTGCGCGCCCGCCCCCCGCTTCCGCCCCGTCCGCCCGACGGCAGTTCCGGCGCCGCGGCGACTCCCCGGGGAGGATTCCTGTCGGATTCGGCTTCGGGCGGGTGTTAAGCCTCGAAATGCCGATGAATGACCTTGCCCACCTCCGCTCCTTCGGGGCCGCAGGCTCACCGGCCGCGTTTGCTGGCTTGGCTGGGCGGTCGGGCAAGCTCGCCGGCGCGGTGGAGTGACTTTTTTCCGCAACCATCGAAATCCCCCCAGCCCAATGAAAACACCAACGTTGTTCTGCCTCGTCCTTTCGGCCGTAATCTCCGCGGCCGCGAATCTCACCGCCGACCCGGCCAACCCGGCGAGCGGCCCGGCCGCCGCGACCGCCGCACCCGTCGAAATCAAACTCGATGATGCGCATTCCAATCCGATTCTCGGGGACTACCTCATCGCGCCGGGAATGAAGTTCACGGTCACCCGCGAAGACGGCCACCTGTATACGATGATTACGAACCAGCCGAAGGTGGAGATCTTCGCCACGTCCGACACGGAGTTCTTCCTGAAGAAGGTCGACGCGCAGTTGACCTTTGTGAAGGGCGCCGACGGCAAGGTGACCAGCGTGATTTTGCATCAGATGGGCCAGGATCAGGAGTGGCCGAAGGCGCAATAGTCGCTTTCCCGCCCTTGCCGCCGCCATGAACTCCGGGGCGCCCAGCTCCGCTCCGGGCAAATCGGCGCTGATTCGAATTGTCGCGGGCTCGGTTGGCGACCTGCGGCAGGCCGCGCGTTTGCTGGGGAAGAGCCGGGGATTTTCGTCGATTGCCCTGCTCACCCTGGCGCTCTGCATCGGCGCCAACACCGCCATCTTTTCGATGGTGTCTGCGCTGCTGCTCAAGCCGCTGCCGTTTCCGCGGCCGGAGCGCATCGTCGAGATCTACAACGTCTTCTCGAAGGCCGGCCTCCCTAAGATGCCGAGCAGCCTCGCCCAATACAACGATTACGAGACGACGACGGCATCCTACGATGGCGTGGGCTTGTGGGGACTCTCGGCTGGAATGTTCGGGGAGGAAACCTCGGCCGAGCGAATCCAGTACGCCAGCTGCACCGCGGAGATGTTCGGGGTCCTGGGGCTCAGGCCCGTCATCGGCCAGTTCTTCACCCGGCAGAACAGCCAGCCGGGCGCGGACAAAGTGATCGTGCTGACGCAGTCCTTTTGGGAATCCCATTTTCACGAAGATCCCGGTGTGCTCGACCGGGTGGTGCGCCTGGATGGCGATTCCGTCCGGATCCTCGGCGTCGCGCCGCGGGCGCTCGAGGCGTTCGACGCCCAGGTGCGGTTTATCCGGCCCATCGCCTGGACGCCGGACCGGATCAATCCCAAGGCCCGGTTTGTCCTGTCGACGCCGCTGTACGCGCGGCTCAAACTGGGCATTCCGGCCGGCCAGGCGCAAGCCGAAGCCGAGGCGGTTGAGCAGCGCTTCTACGATTCCGCGCCGCCCCAAGAAAAGGCCTTCATCGATCGGTCCGGCCATAAGATCGCGGTGGTGCCGGTGGAAATTGAACGCGTGCAGCCGCTCCGGTCATCACTCTATCTCCTCCAGGGCGGGGTCTTCTTCGTGCTCTTGATCGGCTGCGTCAATGTTGCCAATTTGCTCCTCACCCGGGCTAACGGCCGCCAGGGAGAACTCGCGATCCGCTTTGCGCTCGGCGCGAGCCGCGGAGCCATTTCCCGCCAATTGCTGATTGAAAGCCTGCTCCTCACGCTCACCGGCGCGGCCTTGGGCATCGCCCTGGCCTGGGGGGCGATCCGGGTCATCAACCGCTTCAGCGCGCAGCTGCTGCCCAACGTGCTTCCCTTCGTGATCGACGGGCGCGTGCTCGGCTTCACGGTCATTTTGGCTGTCGCGGTCGGCCTTTTGATCGGCGTGCTGCCCGTGGCTCACGTGGTGCGCGCGAATCTGATGGAGTTGATTCACCGCGGTTCGCGCAGCGCCTCGGGTGGCCGCCGGGTCCGGACGCTCAGCAGCGTTCTGGTCACGGGCCAGGTGGCCGTGGCCGTCGTGCTGCTGGCGGGGGCGGGGCTGCTGATACACAGCTTCGCGAACGCGCTGGC
>CAZWMF010000488.1:0-3424 GCA_964634535.1 uncultured Opitutaceae bacterium
TGTCGCGGTTGCTGATCGCCATGGTCCGATCGAGGCCCGGAGGCAGATCGGTCTGCATCAAGACCCGCGCCGTCATGCAGATGTAAAGGCGCATCGAGAATATGCGCAGTTCGACCGGCTCTCCGCGCAAGGCCTCGATTTCGTCGAAGAGCACGCGGCTCATCCCGGGCGTTTGGGCGAGCAGGACGCTCGGCTTGAAGCCCTGGACGGTGCGCCGACGCTTCTTGTAGAATTCCGTTCCCTCCAGTTGATTCAGGTAGCGGTCGTTGAACTGTTCGCGAAAATGGGCATTCGACTTGTGGTAATCCCAATAGTCGTTGTTGGCCCAAATCGCCTCGTTGGCCGGCAAGCCGCCCATCATCACGACCTCGGTGCCGACATAGCGGCAGCGGAAGATCGGGCCCAGGGCGCGGTAGGCCTCCACGAATGAGAACAGGGGATTGGCCTTGTGGCCGGCGAGGCAATCTCGCCCATCGGCCGGGGTGTAAACGGGAATTTCCGAATACTTTTTCAGCGGTTCGCCCTGCGGGGCCGTTCCGGGGTTCGGGTCCACGAGAGTCGAACTCATATGAAAACGCCTTTGCGGCCCTGGCGGGCGATATAGCGGCGCACCTGGGGATCGTCGACCAAGGCGCGGCAAAGCGGTTCCTCGACCGGCCCGTCGACGCGACAGGAGAATCCGGACCGGGCGGCAAACGCTTTTGCCCGGTAGTCGAAGAGGGGCGGGCTCGTCGCGTCGGGCCGGCGCACGACGGTGCCATACACCACGCGCTCGATTCCCGCGATGAGCGCGGCGGTCAGGCACATCGGACAGGGTTCGCACGTGGTATAGAGAGTGCATCCGGCGAGATTGGCCTGGCCCCGCCGACGGCAGGCCAGGCGAATCGCCCGCACCTCGGCGTGCGCGGTCGGATCGCAGCCGAGCACCACGCGATTGAGGGCGATCGCCACCGGCCGTTCCGGGTCGGCGGAGTTGATCTGGGCGGCGAAGGGGACGGGATGGCCTCGGGGAAAGTTTCGTCGAGCGAGCGCAACCAGGCGGCGGATGATGGCGCCGTCCTGTGCCTTTCCGGCTACGGACCGACTCATGGGTGGGGTTCGTCAGCACGCCATGTGCCAAGGTGTGCGCCTGTGTCCCGGCGTCGGGACCCCAGACTCACCGGCGGACCATCAGTAGGGAGCTCCGGGATGGATCGCACGCTTCATACTCATGAATTTAATCCAATTCATGAGACGAGTGCATTCTCTGCGGGAACGTGCGGCGCGCTCGTTGCATGGAACCCTGGCACGACCTGTGCTCAGGCGCAGGCCCGGTGGCCACCGTTGAGCAAGTTACAACCGTCCGGATCGAGACGCCCCCACCGGTCAGCCACAGGCATAAGTCGCCTGTGACCCGGGAAATCGTCGCCGGGTTGGCCACGTTTGCCGCGATGGCCTCGGTGCTGGCGGTGCATCCGGCGATCCTCGCGACGACGGGCATGGATCGCGGGGCCTTGGTGACGGCGACGGCACTGTCCTGTGCGATATTCACGACGGCGATGGCCGTGCTGACCAATTACCCGATCGTCATGGGACCGGCCGGCGGAACGAACGCCTATTTTGCGTTCACCGTCTGCGGACTGATGGGGGTTCCGTGGCCGGCCGCCCTGGGGCTCGTTTTTTACAGCGGGGTGCTTTTTCTCCTCTTGTCGATTTCGGGGATCCGGTCCCGGATCGTCGACGCCGTCCCCCTCGAACTCAAACTCGCGATCACGTGCGGCATCGGGCTATTCATGGCGTTCATCGGCTTGCAGAATGGGGGGCTCGTGGTGGCCAATCGCGACACCCTGGTCACCATGGGGCATCTGTCCGATCCGCGCTGCCTGCTCACGCTCGGCGGCACGATTCTAATCGGAGCGCTGACTTGGCGGCGGGTGCGCGGCGCGGTCATTCTGGGGGTTCTCGCCGTCACGATACTGAGCGCCTTTGTGCACGCCCACGGCGCACCGCTCGCGCGCTTGCCCCGGATGCCGGTGGGCCTGCCCGCTTCGCTGCGGCCAATTTTTCTCCAGTTGGATCTCCGCTACCTCTGGACCCATTTCAGCAGCTGCTTTGTCGTGGTCCTGGCGCTCCTCTTTATCGGCGTGTTTGATAATCTCGGTTCGCTGATCGGCATCTGCAACCGGGCGGGTTTCCTGGACAAGGATGGGCGCGTGCCGAAAATGGGTCGGGTATTTCTGGCCGACGCCGGCGCGGCCATGCTGGGGGCCTGTTTGGGCACCTCCAATGTGCAATGCTATTCGGAATCGGCGGTCGGCGTCGAGGAGGGTGGGCGCACGGGACTGACGGCGATCACCGCGGCCGCCTGCATGCTGTTGGCGCTCTTCCTCACGCCCCTGATCCTGGCGATCCCGGTGGTGGCGACGGCGCCGGCCCTGATCATCGTCGGCGTCTTCATGATGCAGGGCGTCGTGGAAATCGGCCTGACCGACTTCGGCAAGGCCCTGCCCGCCGTGATCACCTTGTTCATGATGCCGCTGACTTTCAGCATCAGCGATAGCATCGGCGTGGGCCTCGTCGTGTACGCGGCCTTCAACCTGGCGATCGGCCGGGGCCGCCGGGTGGCCGGGCTGGCCTACGTCCTCGCGGCGCTCTTCCTCGTCTATGCGTATTTTCGGCCCTGAAAGGGCAAATTTTCGCCGAATCCCTTCAACCGTAAGCCTAACTATGCAAACTCGTCCCACCCTAACTTATATTGGACTGGCGATCGCCCTGTATTGGGCGATCCCCCGCGCATCCGCCGACAGCACGTCGGCCGACGGCACCTCGGCCGCCAATGCGCTAGCGCCGGGCAGCGGTCAAGTGACCGAGCTCGAAAAATACACGGTCAGCGAGGTCCCGCTGTCCGACCAGATTTTGCCCACGGTCCGACCGGTCGGCAGCGTCATGGGCGACGACATGAACATCCTCGACACGCCGCGGTCGGTGACCTCGATCAACAAGGCGTGGATGGACGACCGCCAGGTCACCAACGCCATGGATTTTGGCCAGTTCACCCCCGGCGTCTATTCCGAGGCCCAATACGGCATTCCGTCGGTGCCCTTCATCCGGGGCGACTTGGCCCAGATCTACGTGAACGGGCAGGCGATGATGTTCATGCGCGACAGCGTCCCGCCGAGCTTCAACGGCATCGAGTCGATGGACATCGTCAAGGGACCCGGTTCGGCCGTCTACGGGCCCCAGGATCAGGGGGCGGGCGGTTATGTGAACCTCGTGTCCAAGGAGCCGGATTTCGACGGCTATCACACCGATGCCTCGGCCACATTCGGCGACTGGACGAGCGGGCATTCGTATTCCGAGCCCGAGTTCAGCCTCGATTTCGGCGGACCGGTCAGCCCCAAGTTGGCCTATCGGGTCAGCTATCTGAGCCGTTATGGGGACACCT
>CAZWMF010000489.1:0-3407 GCA_964634535.1 uncultured Opitutaceae bacterium
AATTCCCCCCCGATCACGCGCCGCGATTTTTCCAAGGGACTGGCCGCCGTCCTATCCGGACTGGGCGTGGCCGCCGCCGGTCGGGTGGCCGCGGCCGAGCCCTTGGCCGAGAGCGAATCCATCTCCCGCTTTGCGGAGTCCATCCACCAGGAGGTCGTTTTCAACGCCGATCGCCACCGAGTCTACGCGGCGTTGACCGATTCCGGGCAATTCGACCAAGTCGTGCGCCTGAGCGCGGCCATGAAATCCGGCCTGCCGCCCGATGGCGCCGCGACGGATATCCATGCGGTGGCCGGGGGCGCCTTCACGCTGTTCCTCGGCGTCATATCGGGCCGTAACGTCGAACTCGTCTCCGACCAGCGGATTGTTCAGGCCTGGCGCGTGGCCGGCTGGCCGCCCGGGGTCTATTCGATCGTCAAGTTTGAACTGGCCGACCAGGACGGCGGAACGCGCCTCGTGCTCGACCAATCCGGGTTTCCCGCAGGCAAAGCGGCCAGTCTGGCGCATGGGTGGAAGGCCAACTATTGGGAGCCGCTCGCGAAATTCCTGGGCTAGCGCCGGCGCGCCCCTGGTGGCGCGAATTCAGTCGGGAACATTGGCGGGTGTTCGGCCTGGCCTCGCTCGCCTGGCTATTCGACTGCCTGCAACAGCAGATGTTCAACCTGGGGCGGGATGGGGCCGTCGAGCAGCTGCTGCGCGATCCGGTCCGCGCGACCGAATACGCCTCCTACACGACCTCGTTTCTGCTGGTCGGCTGGGCCGCCGGGGGCCTGCTGTTCGGCGCCTTGGGCGACCGGCACGGTCGGGCGCGGATGCTCGCGGTTTCGCTCCTGATTTACGCCCTGGGGGCAACGTTGAGCGTCTGCGTGTTCAGCTTCGCCGCCTTTTGCGGTTGCCTCGTGCTCGTCGGCTTGGGCGTGGGCGGCGTGTTCGGCCTGGCGGTCGCGTTGGTCGCCGACTCGGTTCCCGATTCGACGCGGGCTCCGGCGCTCGGCCTTTTGCAATCGCTGTCGACCTTGGGCAATATGGTGGCGGCCGCTCTGGGCATCGGAATCGGCGCCCTGGCCGCCCGCGCCGCGCTGCCCTTCGGCCTGCACCCCTGGCAGGGATTATTTTTATCCGGGGCCCTGCCGGCCTTCTTCTGCATCGCGCTCATTCGGCGACTGCCCGAGCCAAAGCGCTGGCGGGAGGCCAAGGCCGCGGGTGCGTTGCGGGGCATCGAATTCGGCTCGTACCGTCGGCTCCTGCTCGATCCGGTGTGGTCCCGGCACGCCTGGCTGGGCCTGGCCTTTTGCTGCGCTGGCATCGTCGGCCTTTGGGGCCTCGGCAATTTCCATCCCAAGATTGTCGGTGCGATCGTGGAGGCGCATCTCTCCGCGGCGCACTTGTCGGTCAAGGCGCTGGCCGCCGCCAAGGCCCGCTGGACGTCCATCGGACTACTGCTCCAGAATATCGGCGGTTTTTTTGGCATGATGACGATGGCGCGCCTGGCCCAACGGCGCGGGCGCAAGCCGGCGCTCGTCATCGCGCTCGTGGTATCCTTTCTCTCGACCGTGGTCGTCTTCCGGTTCATGCGCGAGATCGGCCAAATCGTCTGGATGCTGCCGTTGCTCGGTTTCGGCACCCTGGGCGTATTCGGGGTCTATGCGATTTACCTGCCGGAACTTTTCCCCACGAGCCTGCGGAGCACCGGCACGAGCTTTTGCTATAACTTTGGTCGCCTGGCCGCCGCCAGCGCCCCGTTTACCCTCGGGCGGCTCACGCGCAATCTCGGGGGAAATATCGAGGCCTTCCGCTCGGCCGGACTCTGGGTAAGCCTCGTGCTCTTGGCCGGGCTCGTGGCGGTGCCCTTCTTGCCCGAGACCCGGAACCGGCCCTTGCCCGACGAGAGGTCTGCTTGACCCGATGCGTCTGAAGAACGGGCTGGTATGCCTGCGCGCCCGCTCAGTAGTCGTCCTCTTCCGGATCGGCGAGCAACAGACTCGCGCGCAAAAAGCCATCCTTCACTTCGCCGAGCATGGCTTCCAAGTCGGCCGGTTCCAAAGGTACAAGGTCGAGAATCGCCCGGTCCGGCGCCGCCGGTAGCGCCTTGTCCGGCGGCGTGTGGACGGCGTCGCGCAGCCACTTCGCCGCGTGCAGGAGTGCGGCCATCCGCCGATGGCCGCTCGCAAAGGCCGGGGCGTATTGCCAGCGGATCGGCTCGACAATCAGGCTGGGAAACCCCCAATTGCGCAGCAGGGTCGCGGCCACCGTCGCATTGTTGAAACCCAACAACCGTTTTTCGCTGGCGGTGGTTTCTTCGGGCAAGCCAGTGTTGATGAATCGCATCGGCTTTGCCTGCGCCTGGGCCCAGGCATCGATCGCCACCAAGCCCACGCTGTGCAGGAGGCCGGTCGTGTAGGCATGGTTGAAATCCGCGTCGACGCGGGTGGCCAGCCGTTCGGCCGCCAGGCCGCAGGTCACCGACATCTGCCACACCACCTCGGGTTCGAGTTGGTAGGAGCGCAACACCCTCATCAACAATTGGGTACTCACCGCGTAGGCCACCAATTCGTACACCTTGACCAAGCCGACGCGGTACACCGCATCCTCCATGGTCGGGCACCGGCTGCTTTGGCTGGTGGTATAATAGGCGCTGTTGGCGATTTGAAGGACGCGGGCCGCTATGGCCGAGTCGATCCGGACCAGTTTAACCACATCTTCCAGCGAGGCCCGGTCGTCGTGCAGCACATCGAGGAGCCGGGGCAGGACCTTGGGCCCGGACGGCAGTTGGCCCAATTCCCGAATGATGTCTTCGGGGGTCAGTAGGTCCCGGACGGACGGGACGATGGTCGATTGCACCAGTCTATCATCGGCTCTTTTCGTCCGGCCCTGAAGGAAAAGACGTCGGTTTTTGGATTCGCCTGCCCGCTGATCTTGTTGACCAGGATTGGCTTGCTAAAGAAATTGAAAATGGGGCTAAAAGCGATCCGGACGGGTGAACCCGTTCTCGATGGCGTAGCGAATCAACTTCGGCGTCGAGTGGATGCCCAATTTGCCCATGATATCCCGGCGCCGCGACTGCGCCGTGGACGGTTGGATGCCCAATTCGACCGCGATTTCCGGGTCCGCCTTGGCCTCGCCGATCAGGCCGAGGACCGTCTGTTCGTAGTCGGACAGGATGCGGTGGTAGGCCAAAGCATCGCGCTGGAGCGACTCCACCACGACTCCGAACACCGGCGAAAAATACCCACGGCCATCCATCACCCGCTCGATCGCTTCCTTCAAGCGGTCCAGGGTCTGTTCCTGCTTGTCGAAGAAGCCATGGAGGCCCAGTTCCCGCACCCGTCGTATGGTCCGCGGCTCCCGGTGGGAGGAAAAGGCGAGGATGCGCACCGCCGGCAATTCCCGTCGGACCACCGCGGCCA
>CAZWMF010000490.1:0-3403 GCA_964634535.1 uncultured Opitutaceae bacterium
CTCTTGTCAAATATGACGAAGCGTCCGGAGGTCCGCGGCGGCTCCGGTCGGGGCGAACCCGACGGCATCTGGGCCGTGAGGGCCAGCCGCGACCACTGGCAGAGGTAGCGCGCCGCGTCGAAATTGGCCTGGCGGGTGGTGTGCTTTTCGTAGGCGGTCCGCTCGCCGTCGCGCAGATCGAGGAAACCTTGCTCCTGGTCGAGGTAGGTCTGGTAGAAGAACAGGAACAGCCGGCGCAGGATGTCGAAATACTTCGGCTTCTGCTCGTCGGGAATCCAGCCGTCGCGCAGGCCCTGTAAAATGAGGCTGATGCAATGCATCTGGCCGTAGGCGCCGGCCGCGCGGCCAAAGGCCCAGCCCAGGCCGTCGGCCCGGACCAGATCGGGCATCGTCCGGATGTATTTTTCGGCGTAGGTGCGCAGGGTCGGCAACTTGCGTTCCCGCACGCCGCTGTTGGCGTGGAGTTGCAGCGCCGAGCGGATGAACACGAGGGAATGGACCCCGTAGAGATTGAAATTGCCGCCCAGCCCGGAGGAGGCGTCGTCGAAGAATCCGGCCGAGCTGGTCTGATTGATCCGATCCACCAGGCGCTCGATCAGGCGCGAAGTCTCGTCCTTCTTGGACAGGCCGAAACTGAAACGGGCGACCGCCTTGGCGACGTTGAACGCCTGCCAGTGATTGTCGTAGTCGCTGCGGTGCAGGAGCTGGCGATCGATGCGCTGCCGCGTTTCCTCGACCAGCCGTTCCCACACCGGATTGCGCTCCTTGGACGGACCGTAGCAGAGCAGTCCGAGCGCGGCGTAGGCCAAGCCGTTCTCGGCCGGCGGCTCCGTAAACATCTGGGCGGTGACGGTACGCGCGGCCAAGTCGATCAGATCGACTCCCTTGAGCGTGGTTTCGCCGGTGGCCCGGTAGTACTCGCCGAGCGCGTAGGCGACGTGGCCGGGTTCATCCGCCCGGGAGACTTCTCCCGCGATCGGCAGGACGGATCCGTCCGGCTGAATCGAATCCAGGTTGTGGGCCAGGATCGAACGGGCCATATCGAGACACTGCTCGGAGAAACTATGCATGCGGTCTGGGCTGGACGATAGTGAAATAGGTCAGAAGCGGCCCCCGGGCCGGGGCCGAAAGAGAACGGGGATTCTTTCCGAATCGACCCGAATGGAGCAAGAGGGAAGTTCGCGAAGCCGGATGGAACAGAACGGGCGCGTTGGCAGTTAGCGTGCGATCAACTTGAGGAATTCTTCGTTGGTCTTGGTCTTGGACAGGCGGGCAATCATGGTTTCCGTGGCCTCCTCGATCTTCTGCTGGACCAGGGCCCGGCGGAAGAAATGGATGCCTTCGAGCCGCTTGGCGTCGATCAGCAGCTCTTCTTTGCGCGTGCCGGAGGCCGCCACATTGATCGCGGGCCAGAGCCGCATTTCCGCGCATTTGCGGTCGAGGACCAGCTCCATGTTCCCGGTGCCCTTGAATTCTTGGAAAATGACGTCGTCCATCCGGCTGCCCGTTTCAACGAGCACCGAAGCGATGATGGTGAGCGAACCGGCCTCCTCGGTCTTGCGGGCCGCGGCAAACAGCTGGCGGGGTTTTTCGAGGGCGCGCACATCCAGGCCGCCCGAGCCGGTCCGGCCGCTGTTGCGCTGCGTATTGTGCGCCCGGGCGAGGCGCGTGATCGAATCGAGAAACAGCACGACATCCCGGCCCGCCTCGACGAGACGCTTGGCCCGCTCGATGCACAGATCGGCGATACGGATATGATTGTCGATCTGCTCGTCGTTGGACGACGCCCAGATCTCCGCCGGCACGCTGCGCCGGAAATCGGTCACCTCCTCGGGCCGCTCGTCGACGAGCAAAATCATCACGTGGCACTCGGGATTGTTTTCGAGGACGCCGAGCGCCATGTCGCGCAGGAGGGTGGTCTTGCCGGTGCGCGGCGGAGCGACGATGAGGCCGCGGGTGCCCTTGCCGATCGGGCAAAACAGATCGACGGCGCGGGTCGTCATGCGGCCGTCCTTCATTTCCATCTTCAGAAATTGGTTGGGCGAGACCGTCGTGAGCGCCGTGAATTCAAACTTGCTCCGGCGATCCTCGAGGGCGATGCCGTCGACCTGTTCGATGTACTTGATCTTGGGATTGGGAAAGCGGCCCTCCGGCGGAAAGGCCGTCCCGCCGATCAGCATGCCCGGCTTGAGCTTGAAGCGGCGGATCAACTCCTTGGGCACGAACGTGTCGGTGGGCCGGCGCTTGCCGTTCTTGGCCATGTCGAGGAGTTGGCCGTTGCCGCCCTTGGCCAGATCGATGTCGAGGATGCCCTCGACGCGCACGACGTTTTCCGGGGGCGCGGAAACGGGGCCGCCGGGAGCTGCCGCGGTGGCCGTGGAGGCCGGGGCAGTCGGCGAAGGCGCTTCCGCCGGAGAGGAGGGGTTTTTAGTGTCCATGCAGGTAAGGAATTGGGTATCGACTCGCGCTTGACGCTCGAAACTCGGAACGGGATAAGTAACGGGAAACCCCATCGGCCCATCCCCAATCAGCCACACAACGTGACCGAACAAAATATTACATCAGTATCCCGAGAGCGCCGGATTATCAGGCCCTCGGCGGAGTTCAAAGCCCAAGCAAACCTTGGGAGCGATGCGATCTATAAGAGGCTCTATGCCGAATCTGTCAACTCCCCGGCGAAATTTTGGGGCCGCCAGGCGCGGGAAACCCTGCTTTGGCGGCGACCTTTCAAGAAGGTATTGCAGTGGAAGTTGCCGCATGCCAAGTGGTTCCAAGGTGGTCAGCTCAATGTGGCCGAAAACTGCCTGGATCGTCATCTCGCGGGCCATCGGGCGAACCAGGCGGCGATCATATTCGAGGGTGAACCCGGCGACGTGCGCACCATTACTTACCGGCAGCTCCATCGGGATGTCTGCCGCTTTGCCAATGCTTTGATCGCCCTTGGCCTCGAAAAGGGCGACCGCGTGGCGATCTACCTGCCGATGGTGCCGGAGGCGGCGGTCGCGATGCTGGCCTGCGCCCGGCTCGGCGTCATTCACACGGTGATTTTCGGCGGATTCTCGAGCGAGGCGATCAAGGACCGCGTCAACGATTGCCAGGCCAAGGCGATCATCACCGCCGACGGCGGCTGGCGCCGGGGGAAAGTCATCGAACTCAAGCCGAACGTCGACCGGGCCGTGGAGGGAACGCCGACCGTCCAGAAGGTGATCGTGCTCAAACGCACCGGCCAGGAGGTCGCCATGACCGCGGGGCGCGACCTGTGGTGGCACGACGTGGTGGCGGCCGCGTCGGATGAACACGCCGCGCGGCCGATGGACAGCGAGCACCCGCTGTTTATTCTCTATACGAGCGGCTCCACGGGTAAGCCCAAGGGGGTCCTGCACACCACGGCCGGGTACCTCCT
>CAZWMF010000491.1:0-3391 GCA_964634535.1 uncultured Opitutaceae bacterium
CGGGGCGCCACCCTGCGGGAGTTCACCACCTCGCCGGCTATCTGAGCGGAGGCCGCCATGCCCACCCCCGCATCCACCGTTCCCCCGCACGAGTTCCAACGCATCTACGTGTGGCAGCTGCCGGTCCGCTTCTACCATTGGCTGAACGCGCTCTGTATCCTCGTGCTCACCGTCACCGGCTTTCTCATTGCGAGCCCGCCGGCGATCAACACGGCGAGCGAGGCGTCATTCGGCTATTGGTTCGGCACGACCCGTTTCATCCATTTCGCGGCCGCGTACGTGTTCTTGTTCAACTTCGCGTTCCGCATCTATTGGGGCTTTGTCGGCAATCAATACGCGAATTGGAAGAACTTCCTGCCCCTGCGCCCGGCGCAGTTTCGCGAGGTGCTCGCGGTCCTGCGGGTCGACGTCCTGCAGTCGTCCAACAAGGCGCTCGTCGCGGTGGGCCACAACGCCCTCGCCTATCTCACGTACTTCGCGCTCTTCCTGGTCTTTCTTTTCCAGGTCGCGAGCGGTTTCGCTCTCTACGCGAAGATGAGCCACTCCTGGTTCCCCCAGCTCTTCACCTGGATGCTGCCGATCTTCGGCGGCGACGCCGGGCTGCGCCAGTGGCACCATCTGGCCATGTGGTTTTTCATCATCTTCACGTTGATCCACGTCTACCTGGTCTTCTACCACGATTACGTCGAGGGCCACGGCGTGCTCTCCTCGATGGCCGGCGGCTGGAAGTTCATTCCGGAGAAGCCCGCGGGCTCGGCGGAGGGCAAGTCGTGGTTTTCGGCCGGCACGGCCGCAAGCAAGCGCACCGACGGCCCCGGCCCCGGCCGATGAGCGGCGCGGCCTTCGATCTGGTCGCCGGCTCCGCTCCGGAAACCACGACCGTCCCGCCGGCCGTCCTGGTCATCGGCGTTGGCAATCTGCTCATGGGCGACGAGGGCGTGGGCGTGCACTGTCTTCAGGCCCTCGAACCGGCCGACGACGAGTCCGGCGTGCAGTACCTCGACGGCGGCACCGGCGGGATCAATCTGCTCGAGGCGATCGCCCGCGCGCCCGTGGTCGTCATGCTCGACGCCACGCGGGACGGCCAGGCGGCCGGCACGATCACGGCGTTGCGGCCGGCGGAGGTCGCCGACATTCCGCGCGGCCTGTCCGCGCACGACTTCGGCCTTCGCGATCTGTTTGCGGCCGCGGCGCTGCTTGGCCAATTTCCGGTCGTCCACCTGTTTACCATTTCGGTGGAAACGGTCCAACCGATGTCCTTGGAACTCTCGCCGCCGGTGGCGGCGGCGATGCCCAAGGTGGCCGCCGCGGTGCAGGACCTCCTGCGCACGCTGACCGAGTAGCCCGGAATAATCGCAAATATCCGGCTAAGTTGCCGGGGGCGGTTAGGAATGTTGGCAAACTGGGTTTGGCCGATGTCGGAGCCGCAGCCGACCAAGCGCAAGGCGGCCGCGCGGGTGCTGGGCTGGAAACCCCGCCCCGAGCGGCCATCGCAGCGATCGGACGGCTCTCGGCCCGGCAGCGGCCAAACCAGGTTTTGAAAACATTCCCTAATAGGCCGATGGCGGCGGGAACGCCATCTGGTAGGCCGTCTGAAGCAGAATGACCAAATCCATCCCCAGCGTCCACCGGCGGATATAGAACACATCCGAATCGACCCGCTTGATCAAAAGCGCCGGCTCAAGAATCTCGCCGCGCAAGCCCCGGCACTGGGCCAGCCCGGTGATGCCGGGTTTGACAAAATGCCGGACGCTATAGGCATTCACGAGTTTCGCGAACTGCTCGTCGTGCTCGAGCAAATGTGGCCGCGGCCCGCTGACGCTCATCTCGCCCGCGAGCACGTTGAGAAACTGCGGAAACTCATCGAGGCTCGTCCGGCGCAGGAATCGGCCGAAGGGATAGATCCGGGAATCGTCCTTCTTGGCCTGGACCGTGGCGTCGGGATTGGCCACGTGCATCGTCCGGAATTTGTAGATTCGGAATCGCTTGCGATTGTGCCCGGAGCGCCACTGGCGAAAGAGCACCGGGCCGGGCGATTGTCGCCATTGCATCACCTGCACAATCAGTGTGAGCGGCGGCAGCACGACCACCACCACCGGCAGCGCCACGGCGATGTCCAGGAGCCGCTTCAACATCCGATTGACCGGGTTCTCCAGCGGTTCGCTTGTCAGCGACACAAACGTGAACGGGCCCTCGTGTTCGACGCTCACGATGTCCGCCGGAAAGTATTGCTGGGCCTGCACGAAGAAGCGCACCCGGCAACCGGCCTTCTCCGCCTGTCGGGCGATGACCGCACCCTCCTCCGGCGGCCAGGCATGCTGCGAAATCACCACCTGCGAAACCTCGCTCGAAGCGAGGATCCGCGGCAAATCGGCCACCGCGCCCAGATAGGGCGCGGCGCCCACCGCCGGGGCGACGCCCGGATCCCGACCGACCCATCCAACCAACTGGATACCCAAGTGCCGGCGCTCGGCCATCAATTCGTCCAGGCGGGCCACCTCCTCGCCCTTGATCACCAGGATCGTCCGCATCAGCACGTCGGAAAACAACAGCCCCACGATCGCGCGCGGGATGTAGAGGTTGGCCAACGGCAATAGGCCGGCCAGCAGCGCAAGATAGCCGAGTAGAAACCAGCGGGACGCCTCAGCCGGACGGCTCAGAAAGGCCAGCGCCAGCAGAACGACGGCAAAGCGCAGCACCTGATGGCGCGAGTGCCGGCTGGCTTCGCGCCAGCGCATGCTGCCCAACCGGTGACCGACCGTCTTCAAAATCCGCTGCAGCCAGAACGCAGCGATCACCACGCCGAGGAGATAGCGGTTGGCGTAGGCGCGGTCCACCCCCGGAAACAGCCGCGGGTGGGCCTCGGCCACCGCCACCCAGCCCCGATAAGTCGCCACCGTCAGGAGCCCCAACGCACACCAGTGCAGATAAACCACGCCCTCCGTGCGGTTCTTAAACATCGCCCGGCCCCCCCGCGGTCCCGCCGCCAGAAATCCCGCTCATTGGCGTGGATGGTTTCATGAGTTGCTCTTGTATTAGCCGTTCCCCTACGTCATGCTGCATGACGCGTTCCACTTTGCCGCCCTCGGATCGGCGCTTCCCTATGGCCTTCGGCCGGAGGATGGATAATGCGATTTTCGCCGCCAATTTCGCCCCTACTTTCTTCGGGAACGCCGGGTCGCCCGCGGGCCCGTGCGCCACCAAACTCAATGCGGCCGGCTAATGACGCCGCTATTCCGGACAAAGTTCTTGCATGAATGATTAGCCCGGGGCGCGGCCCTCGCGCGGAGTATTACTGCCGCTAAAATCTGACGCCGGCTGCGCCACGCCCACGGGGCATTTTACCTGCCGAAATCCATGCGCTTATGGTAATTTGGTGGTGGATACCCGG
>CAZWMF010000492.1:0-3391 GCA_964634535.1 uncultured Opitutaceae bacterium
AAACGGTAGCGGATTACTGGAGTAGTAGAACGTCGCCGCGGCGGTGAGAATGAGCTTCTTGTCCGCCGCGTTCTCGAGTCGCGCAATTTCGGCGTAGACGTCCTCGAGGCGGCCGTACGCGGGGAAATATTTGATCAGGAGGATCGACAGCGGAACGAGAAGAATGCCCATGCGCCGGCACATCGTGATGATCGCCCGGCGTGGATCCGGCTCGGTGACCACGATCATGGCCATGACGAGGTCGCCGATCGGACGCACTACCTTGACCAGCGGTTCTTCCAGGCTGCTGGCCCAGGTCAGGCTGAGCAGCATGTATCCGTAAAAAATCAGGATGGGCAGATTGTGGGAAAAAATCTGGCTCCAATAGGCCGGGCGACGCAGCAGCGTGATTATCCCGAGGAAGGTCAGGCCGGCGATCAGGATCGGATCCCAGCGCATGCTCCCGAGCGCCCAATAGTCGAGGCTGCGGGAGGCGCAGCGCATCATCCACAGAGTGGGCAGCCAGAGCGTGCGGGAGGCGTAGGGATTGTCCTGAGCGTCCTTGCGGAATGCCCAGACGCAGAAGATCAACGCCGCGAGCAGGGCGACTTTGGGAGGCATGACCGGGAAAAGACGTTAGCGGGATCTGACCGACTCGGCGACGAGATCGAGGAAGCGGGATTCCTCCTCCACCCAGAGGTGGCTCCGATAAATCTGCTGGCCGCGCGCCAGCATGGCCCGGGCCGCTTCCGGCTGGTTGTGCACCCAGAGGATCTTTTCCGCCATGTCGGCGACGTTGTTTTGCTCGTAGAGCGGCAGGTCGGCCGGGCTGAAATAGTCGGAAATGCCCTGGGTGGCCGGCGCGACCACCAGGCGCCCCATCGCGAGGAATTCAAAAATCCGCGTGGGGAAATTGATTTCGGTGAACACGGAACGCCGGTTGGGGATGATGCCCAAGTCGGTCTCGAGAATCGCCTGGGCGATTTGCTCGGCCGACTTGTTGCCATGGTAGTGCACGATGTCGCCGATGCCGAGCGCCTTCGCTTTGTCGAGCACCACGTCGATAAAGCCTTCGCGCCGGCCATAGATGTCGACGTGGAGCCCGGGGATCTCGCCGCGGATTTTGGCCGCCGCTTCGATCATCAGGTCGAGGCCGTGCCGGTGCACGATCGAGCCGTGGTGCATGATGCGAAACTGGCCGTCGTCGGGCCGGCGGATGCGCTGGGGGTAGCGGGCCGGGTCGAAGATCGCCTCGGGGCAGTTCATGATGATCTGCATCTTGCCGGGCGGGCAGCAGCGGGAATTAAACAGGGTGCGGAAGGCGATGTTCGGCGTCAGGACGACATTGGCGAACCGGATGCTCCATCGTTCCAGGGCCCGCAGCACCTTTAATTGCCAATTTCCCGGGTCCAACCGGTAGATGGTCGTCATCAATTCGGGCATCGGATCGTGCAGGTCGAGGATCACGCCGGTGCCGCGCAACCGCTCGGCCGCGGAAGCGAACACCAGAAAATCCGGCATGTTGTGCACGTGGACGATGTCGTAGCGATGGCGCCAGCTTCGGCGGAGCATCCAGGTGAAGGATCGGGCGAAAAACCGGAGGTAGTTCAGCGCGTAGGCAACTTTGCTGCCCCGGGTGTGGGCCATCGGTACGCGGAAGACGTTGACGCCGTCGATGCGCTCGCGGGGCGCCTCCCGCGGATTTTCGGAGAGGCAGAGCAGGTCGACCGTCATGCCGGCTTCGATCATGGCCTGGGCCGCGCGGCGGGGACGCGAATCGGACGGATAATAGGAATAGAGCAGCACGGCGGCCCGCTTGCCGCGCAGCTTGGCCGGCTTGGCGCTCAGGTCGGCTTTGGGCGGAAGATGGGCGAGCGCGGTCCCGTTGATCGCGACCGGTCCCGGACGGGAACGGGGCAGGACATCCTTTTCGTACCAAGCCGCGAGTTCGCGGGGCAGGGGTTGCCAAAAGGCGCCCGCATACCGGTCCCGCACGTGCTTCAGGAGGTCCGTGTAGTGCTCGATCGGAAAGGTGTCGGGCGACGGTCGCTCGTCTTCAAAGCAGAGGTAGTCCGGGTGCACGTTGACCAGGGCCATGCCGCCGTGCTCGGCCACCCAGTCCAGTTTGCGCAGCCAGATGTCGGGCGTGCGCTCGCGCAGAATCAAGAAAAGGGTCGAGTCTTGGGCGAGCGAATACGGGAGTTCGACGTAGCCCGGCCGGCCCGCCTGGTCGCGCGGCGGGGGCACCCAAAACGGGAATATCGTGCCGGCGCCGTCCGACTGCGGCTCGAACGGATCCGTGTCGAAAGTTGAACAGTCGTATTTGATGTTCAGGTCGTGGATCCAGTCCAATTCATGGAACATGAACCCAGAGCGAAAGCCGGTGGCCCCCCATTCCTTGAGGTGTCCGTTGATCGACCGGGCGTGCTGGCGGAAGGCCGCCCGGGACTGGTACAGGTCGCCGTCGTGATGCAGATCGTGCACCCCGACCTCGAAGCCCGTCCGCTCCAGATTCCGGCGCAGGTCCGCGGGCACTTGGTACGGTCCTTCGGGGATGAGGTTGTACGAGGAATGGAAGCCAAGCGAGGCTTCCAATTCCGCCAGGCGCGGGATTTTGGCCAAACCTTTCGGGCCTTCCGTATCGTGCGTGAGTACGAACGCGAACTTGCGGCCCTCCGGCCAGCCCGGCCAGTTGCGCACCGACCGTGCGGCCGGCGGATAGACCGGCCAGATCTCGGTGGCATGTCGGCGTTTGCGCTGGGCCGCAATTCGGCGCAGCGCCACACGGAACCGCCAAGGCAAATAGGGTTTTACTGCGTAATACAGGCGGCGCCTAAGCATCGGGTGTCCATTACTGAATCGAACACCTTAGACGCTGCCAAGAAATTCGTGTTGGGCTTTTGATGGAACGTAATTGCGGCTCTTATTGAGAACGGCGCCGACATTGGTCCGCGACTGCGTGAGCAGGACGGCCGCTTGTTTGGCGATGTCGCGATCGGTTTCCTCCGATTCGACCACGAGCAGCACCAAGTCCATGAACTGGGCCAGCCGCGGCGTGACGCTGATCTGGTTGACGGACGGCATGTCGAAAATGATGTAGTCGAAATCGCTCGTCTTGAGCTGGGGCACCAGGCGGTTGAACCGGAACGGCAGGGCGCGGGACAACTGCTCGTTGTTGGGCTCGGCGCCCACGACGTACAGGTTCTCCTTAACTTGCGCATCGTTTTTTGTATCAAGCATTTGATCCAAGCCGCAAACGGCTTTGCCCTTGGAGAACTGCTGGGCCGAGCCTTGGGACTGGGTCATGTCGATCAAGAGGACATTGCCGTCGCCGGTTTCCGAAAGCGACTTGGCCAGGCCGGAGGCGGTGGTGGTCACGCCGGAGTTGTGACCGACGCCGGTGATGGCGACG
>CAZWMF010000493.1:0-3377 GCA_964634535.1 uncultured Opitutaceae bacterium
GCCTGGACTCCCCACAGGCTGAACGTGGTATTGAGGTCGTTCGAGTACGTGCCGAGGAGGGCGCCGGCCGTGTTGTAGACCGAGATGGTCGCGGGGGTATCGACGAGACCGAAACCAACGGTCGATACGGCACCGGTGAAATCGATATTGAACTGGCCGTACCAAGAGGGATAGGGCCCGATTTCACTGCTGGCATTCACCAGTCCGGACGTCACGCCGCCGTAAGAGCTGGCGGTCGTTGAGAAGGTGACGGCGGACGAATAGGACGAGCCGTCGGTGTCCGTGGCGCCCTGAAAACTGATATGGGTGTAGCCGACTCCGAGTGCGGAATTGAACGCGCTCGACACGGTGTCGGAGTTGTAGGTGAAATTGGTCATCGGATCGGTATAGGTGATCAACGAAGCCGATGCCGGGCGAGTGAGGGCGCCGAGCGCAACGAGGGCGGCGGCGGCAAACCCGAGACAAGTGCGATGGATTTTCATAGGATAAGTTGATGGAGATCAGGGAATCTGATCGCGGACATTTGTCGTTAGCAGAAAGGATGCCGCCGTGCCTTTATGTTTCGTTAGTTATTAAAAGTGAAGTACTTGAAATTGGATTGGGAAAATCCGCGGAACCAACGAAGACGGACGGAGCGCAAAATGTGTTAAAAAAGCCGGCGGTAATCGGACCATTAGGGCGTCGAATCGACGCCAAGAGTGGGGTCCGCATAAGCTATCTCGTTATTGAATAGGTACTTGATATAGCGTCTCTCGGAACTGCTTCAAAATCCGAGCCCGTAAACCATTCCGACAAGTCGCGAGCGTCGACGAGGCGTCGCGACGCCGTTGGCGGATTCCGGCGGGTACTAGCTCGGCAGCGGAATCGGAATGAGCGGCTTTTGAATGACGCACACCGATTGGCCGAGGTTGGCCAGTCCGCTGACTCGGTAGCCACTCTCAAACACCAAGTCGTTCTCGATCGGAATGTGGGGCCGGTCGCCATCGTGGAATGCCTTGATTTGGAGACCGGCATTGAACGCGAACGCCTCGAAGGCGTCCCGGCCCATGAACTGATTAAGGATGGTTGGGTTCCGCTCCGCGCAGTCGTCGCTGAAAATCGCCCAGTGGCTGCGAATTCGAAATTCGAGGAACGAAGCGACCAGGAGGCCGCCCGGCTTCAGGACGCGCTTCGATTCGAGGATATAACGCCAGGTCTCGGTGTGGGCCAGGTGGGTGAAGACGGAAAAGAAACAGACGAGGTCGGCCGACTCATTTGGCGCCGGGATCGTTTGGCCGTCCGTCTGGGTGAAGGTCCAGTCGGGTCGGGGACACAGGCCGCGGGCGTGGTCGAGGATCCCCGGGAGGACATCGGTGCCCACGTAGGGGCCGCGCAGCCAATCGCGCAGCTTGACGGCCAGGCGCCCGCTGCCGCAGCCGACGTCGATCACCGACCAGTCTGGTTGCAGACCGAGCAAGCGCAGCAGAGCAAACTCGACCGTGCCCATGGCGTCGAAGTCCCCGCCAACCGCGGTGGCGGCGGCGTCGGCCTTGCCTTGGAGGCGTTCCCAAAGGCCCTCGTACTGCTCCTGGTACTTCCCCATGTTTCCAGCCTTCGACATACGGGCCGGGAGGCAAGAGTGCAATCCGGACGGGGGGATGGTTCCCGGCGGGCGCCATAGGGCGGTTGCGCCGCGGAGAGAACGCGAGACTTGCTCGAATCCGCGGTGGATGCCGGCTAGGGATTCACCTTGTAGATGGCGTAGGTCTGTCCGGGGACCGTGATGGATACGGTCGGGCCGGCCGCATTTGGATGAATTTCCGATCCGGCCAAGAGTTTCCAGCCTTGAACGGCCGATGGAAGATCGAAGCGGGCGGTGGAGATCCGGGCGGCCGGATTGAAGACGATGAGGAGCGTCTCGCCGCCGGCGGAGCGCGTATAGGCGAACGGATAGGTGTCGGCCTTGGCGTACACGGGCTGGAAATCCGCATAGGCCGCCAGGGCCGGCTCGGTGTGTTTGAGGGCGATCAGCCGGCGAACCCGGTTCAGAAGCGAATTCGGGTCGTTCTGCTGGGCGGCGACATTGGGGGCGTCGGGGGCCGGGTCGACCGTCAGATAGAGCTGGGCGGGCTCGGCCGTGGAAAAGCCCAGGTTCTTGCCGTCGGTCCACTGCATGGGTGAACGGGCGCCGGCGCGGGGCTTGTAGCAGCCTTCGATCTGGGGCTGATTGTCCAATTGGCGCATGCCGATTTCATTGCCGTAATACAGAAAGGGCACGCCGGGCATGGTCAGGCCGAAGGCCATGATGAGTTCGAGGTCCTCGACGCTGCGGCGGTTGTTGATCCGGGCCATGTCGTGGTTGCCGAGCGGCAGGCAGATGTAGCCCTTGGCCCGGGTGGCCTGCCAGGCCGGCAGGTAGCCGTCCAGGAAATGGCGGATGTCGCCGCGACCTTCGCGATCGAAGTAGCTGTGACCGTCGGACATCCCGCTGCCGACGCGCCAGCCTTCCTTCTCATAGATGTCGTTGAAGCCCTCGGCCCAGTGGTAAAAGGCGGCGTGAAAGGCGCCGTCGAGCGCCTCCGGGGGGTCGGACCATTCGGCGACGGTGAAGGCCTGGGGATAGTCCGCGTCGAGGATCTGGCGGACTTCGCGCCAGTAACCGAGCGTTTGTTTCCGGGGGTCGGGGCCCTTGACGAGGGCGCTCGCCATGTCGGCGCGAAAGCCGTCGGCGCCCATATCCATCCAGAAGCGCATCACCTTTTTCATCTCGGCGCGCAGGGCGAGGACGGCGGGATGGTCGGTCGGCAATTGCCAGGGCTCGGCCGGATCGGGCGTGCCGTAGCCGTAGTCGAGGGCGGGCTCGTTCCAGAAGAAATTGCTGTAGAAATTTCCGTTGCGCTGGCCGTAGCCGTGCACCCATTGGCTGCCGGGCTCCTCCTTCCAGACGTTGTCGGTCCAGATGTACCAATTCGAATACGGGTTGGGCGCCTGTTGGGTGGAGGCGACGAACCAGGGATTGTCGATCGAGGTATAGCTGATGACGTAGTCGAAAAGCACCTTGAGTCCGCGGCGGTGGGCTTCGGCGAACAGCCGCCGGGCGTCGTCGTTCGTGCCGTAGCGCGGAGCGATCTTGTAGTAGTTGCGGATATCGTAGCCAGCGTCGTTGAAGGGCGAATCGAAGAACGGGTTGATCCAGATGGCGTCGACCCCGAGGCTCTTGATGTAGTCCAATTTTTGGATGATCCCGGGCAGGTCGCCGACGCCGTCGCCGTTCGAATCGTAAAAGGTCTGCGGATAAACCTGGTAGACCACCGCGTGGTTCACCCAGGCCGGTCCGGGCGGGATGACGTCCTGGGCGGCGGCCCGGACCAGGATGGCCAGAAACAGGAGGGTGCAAT
>CAZWMF010000494.1:0-3369 GCA_964634535.1 uncultured Opitutaceae bacterium
TGCATGGCTCCATGGCGAAAAGCAACTGGATGCCGATGACTGCTGCGCGGTCGTCCTATTTGCCCAGGGCGTTACTCCCACCGCGGCTGCATTGATCGGGATTGTTGTCGCGTTGAGGCTGTTGGCGGAGGAATTGCCGGCTTCGCCCCGGCCGTTCTTGGAGGCCATTCGCTTCCAGTTTCCGCCGTGCTGCGGCCCGCCGTCGAACTGAGTTGATCCAGTATCCTGCCATTCGGGCGCCCGCGCCCGGATGTTTGTGGCCATGTACTGCCGCAGCCGTGCCATCGCGCACCGGCTGCGGCTCGTTTCGCATTCTTTCGACTCAGGCTAACTATGCACCCACGTTTTCGTTCGATTGTTCTTTTTTTTCTCACCGCTGGTTCGCTGGCGGCGCAGACTTCCCCGACGGCGCCTTCCTCGGGCGCCGCTCCATTGCCCGCTTCCGGCGTCGACTCTTCCGCTGCATTCGGGACGGGACAAACCGTCGTACTCGATCCCATCGTTGTCTCGGGTTCGCTCGATCAGGCCCGCGATGGCATTCTTCCCGGGCTCGGGGCCACCGCTTTTGCCATGGACGCCGAGCAAATCCAAAACCTGCCGCAAGGGGTGGACGCCGCGTTCAATCAGGTGCTGCTCCGAGCACCCGGAGTGGCCGAGGATTCCGCTGCCAACGGAGATTTGCACGTTCGGGGCGAGCACGCCAATCTGCAATACCGCATCAACGATGTCTTGCTGCCGGAAGGCATCTCTGGGTTCGGCTTGGAACTCGATCCGCGCTTTGTGGAAAGCCTACAGCTGATCACAGGCTCGCTGCCGGCCCAGTATGGCTTCCGTACCGCCGGAATCGTTGACATCAAGACGAAGAGCGGGGCGTTCGATCAGGGCAGCGACGGTTCCCTCTACACCGGCAGTTTCGACACGGTTCGTCCAAGTGTTGAAACAGCCGGTTCCGACGGTAAGCTGAGCTATTTCGCCGACGGCAGCTACGACCACAACGACCTTGGAATCGAAAATCCTACCTCGTCCGGTACCGCATTGCATGACCAGACGGACCAATTCAAGGCGTTCACGTACTGGTCGTACATAGTGGACCGAACAAGCCGCCTCAGCTTCATCGGCAGCGCGTCCTACAGTAATTTCCAGGTGCCTGATACGCCGGGCCTGCCTGCGGGAACCTCACCGGACGGCAACCCGTGGCTGCCCGGAAGCTTCAATTCGGCGGACCTGAACGAGAACCAGAACGAACAGAACTACTACGGCGTTCTAGCGTACCAGAAGGCGGCGGGTGATCTGAACTACCAGGTCTCCGCGTTCGGCCGCCAAAGCAGCGTGCACTTCACCTCCGATCCGGTAGGCGACCTGTATTTCAACGGGGTCGCCAGCGACGTGGATCGGACGCTGCGTTCCGGCGGCCTCCAAGGAGACGCCAGCTATTCTCTGGCCACCCGCCAGACCATCCGTGGCGGAGTTTTCCTGTTGAATGAGTTTGTCTCCGCGGACTCAACCGCGACGGTCTTTCCGGTGAACGACGACGGAGATCCCACCGGTCCGACGTTCCAGATCGCGGACAATCACCGCCTTTATGGTCTGTTTGCCGGCATTTATCTGCAGGACGAATTCACGATCACGCGCCAGCTCACACTCAATTTCGGGGCGCGCGCCGACGATTTCAACTCCTCCTTTGACCACGAGCACCAAATCAGCCCGCGGATCAATCTCGTCTATCAGCCCTCGGATTCGACGACGTTGCATGCCGGTTATTCCCGGTATTTCACCCCTCCGCCCGTAGAGAACGTTTCCGGCGCCTCCGTTGCGAAATTCGACGGCACCTCGAACGCTGCGCCCACGGACCAGGACGATCCCGTCAAGGCGGAACGCTCAAACTATTTTGACGCCGGAATCATTCAAAAGGTGACGCCGGGATTGCAGGTCGGCGTGGACGGATACTTCAAGCGGGCCGTCAATCAACTCGACGACGGCCTGTTTGGGCAGACGCTCATTTTATCGGCGTTCAACTATGCCCAGGGTCAGGTGTTTGGAGTGGAACTGACCGGTTCCTACACCCGGGGCGGCTTTACCGCTTACGTGAACCTGGCCCGCTCGGAGGCGAAGGGCAAAGACTGGGACTCAGCGCAGTTTCTGTTTGACCCGCAGGACCTCGCCTATGTCAAAGACCACTGGATTTATCTCGACCACGATCAGACGCTTTCCGGCACGTTTGGCACGGCTTATTTCTGGACCGAGGCCATCGGCAGCACGAGGCTCTTCACCGATATCCTTTACGGAACGGGACTGAGAACCGACGCGACTGCGCCCGATGGCACGAACATACCCAACGGCGGATCGGTGCCCTCCTACGCCACGCTCAATCTTGGAGCCGAACAAAGTTTCAAGATCACCCGTGGACATCAGTGGAAAGCCCGTCTTGATGTGGTCAACCTGACTGACAAGTCGTACGAATTGCGCAATGGAACCGGCGTCGGCGTCAACGCAGCGCAATACGGCATGCGCCGCGGTTTCTTCGGCTCGTTGAGTTACCATTTTTAGGCGGGAGAATCTCGCTCGTGGGTGCCCCAGCATAAACTCATGCTCCTTGGCGCCTTGGCGATGAGCGGAGCCAACTCGTCAATCGCTTGGTTCACACAAGAGCCAATTGCGCCGGACCAGCTGTCCACGTTCTCAATCGCCGGGGACAACCGCTCTAGAAAGACGACCGCGCCGTCCGCCGCGGCTACTGGATCGGTCTTGGCGGCCTTCCTGATCTCCGCGAGCGCCTGTCCGATTCGCGAAATGGCTGGTTGTGACTTCCAGCCGAAGGCGCCCCGTCGAAAGTGCGGCTTGAATTGCCACGAATGCGGTGCGGTGTCCTTCGGCTGGTTCGCAACGGTCACCGTCGTTTTTCGAGGCATGTACCGGCACAGAATTGGCGAGCAACTGGCGTCTTCAAGTCCTCTGCGGAACTAATCGGCTGCACGTCACCGATTCGGCGTGCCGTAAAGATAGTGGTCGTGATTTTTCGCCAAATCCGTCGGCAGCTCATCCAGGCGCTTTGCGAGTTGGCGCAGGCGCCCGGCCCGAGCCTTCCGTCCATTCGCATCCACGAACGGCTCGACGCGCACCGTCGTGCCATCGGACAGACCGGCGTCGGCTGGCAACGTGATCGTGCCGTGATGGACTGTAGCGATAAGGGCCATCGAAGGCGCCAGCTAACGTGCTTTGCGAAGTCCGACCCGGCAAAGCCCATGACACGTATCCTAGCCCATCCGGCGGGAAATCTACCTGCGCCGTTTGCGTGGAGCCGGGGGCGCCTCGTCCTCGAGCATCGGCGGGACGTCAGGCGCTTCAGCCAAAATGGCGAGCAATTTTTCC
>CAZWMF010000495.1:0-3368 GCA_964634535.1 uncultured Opitutaceae bacterium
GATCCCTTGTCCGATGATTCGAGCTTGGCTCGAGCAGCCTCTTTTAACTCTTCCTTTTTCAGCTCCTCGGCAGCCGTTTCCTCTCTGCGCGTGGTTTGATTGTCTTTTTTGGTTGTCTCGGCCGACTTGGTTTTTTCAGCCGTACCGGATTTTTCGCTGCTCTCGGTTTTTTCAGTCCCAGTCTTCTCGGCCTTCTTACTCGTCTTGTCCGGCCTATCTTTTTCGGTTCGGGCGGGCTTTTCTTCCTTTGCTGTTTTGTCGCGGCCCCTGCCTTTTTTCTTTTCCTGTCTGCCCGGTCAAAGCGGCTCCGAATTGGAGGGCGCCGCGACCGACCAATCGCCGGATTTTCCCGAGGGCGTGCTCCACCCGAAGTCCGACGACCTCGGCCCGTCCGACTCCCACGCGAAGGGTTCGGTCGGGTTGGGGGACTAGCGCTGGAGATAGATGTCGCCCCCCGCCGCACGTCGACCGAAGCGGTGGAGAATCGTCCGGGGCTGAAGGTGGAAACCGGTCGAATTTCCGGGGTAGGCTGACCGCCCCCAAAAACGCGTTGGCCACGAGCGACGGGACCGATTTAAGTGTTTTGCGACATTGACGAAATCGTCAGAGTAAGAAAAGGTTGAGAGCCGGATGCTGTTCACACCGGAATGGCGCCCGACGGCGATGAACGCGAGAACGATTCGGATATGGACCCGGCCGGGGCGAGGGTGGGTCGTGGGGTTTGCCCTTGCGGTCGGCTGGCCGATGGGTGCCGCCGAAATCCCTCCGCCCGATGTCATTGTTATGCAGCAGATGGTGGTCGAAGCCACGCGGATCGATCCGCACCCCTGGCTCTACCTCCGACTCCCGGATTACGAGATTCTTTCCCACATCGACGGCGCCCAGACCGCGACGGTGGCTCGGCACCTCTTCACGTCCTTGGCTCTCGATCGGCAATTTATCCCCGGCGCATATTTACCGCCCGTCGCCACGCCGATGACGTTCATCATGTTTAACCATAGACCGGCCCAAATCGCGGTTTTGGTCCCGGAGCGAATGCGCCCGGTGGTCGACCTGCCGAGATTTGGTTCCGACTTCGTTCAATACCAGTCGATGACCGGTGGGGTTGATACCTGCGATGCCGATACTCACTGCGTCGTTCAGAATCGATGGAACGTGGATTGGGACTGGGCCGGTGGGGGGTTGGACCGCGGTCCGATTCCCAGCGGACTCTTGTTCCAACTGAGCCGGTGTACCCCGCCACTCCCGCGTTGGTTCCAATTCGGTTTTGTCGGCCCATGCGGATTATTGCGACTGGCGTTGGAACGGGATCCGCGGACGAACGACCCGAAGAATGTGAGCGTGGCCGCCGGCGTTTGGGTGACGGATGCCGAGACCCGGGCAATGGTCGAGGCGGCACGGAAGTCCGGAACTCTGCCGGTGCTTCCCCCGATTGAGCGGCTGTTCGAACAGAAGGGCGGCGTGGATGAACAGCCGTCTTCCGATTGGCCCTCCGCCGCGTGGATGGCCGAAGCGGCTTTGTTTCTGCGGTGGGGACTTTTTGGTCAGACCTCCGTGAAGTTGGCGCACGACCGGGCATTTGCGCGGTTTGTCGAACGTTCGCGACGCGAACCGGTGACAGAAGCGCTGTTTCGCGATTGCTTCGGCTTCGGCTATGCCGAAATGCAAACGGAGCTGAGTCGATACTTGATTCGCGCGGCGCGTCAACCGATCGGCCTGAGCTATCCGGCCGCGTTGAACGATCTTGAACCGCGTCCCGACTATCGAGTACGGAAGGCGACCTCGGATGAGGTGGGACGTATTCTTGGCGATTGGTTGCGCATGCAGGGGATGGGGCTCCGACCGACGAATCCCGGATTGAGCGACCAATATTTTGTCGCGGCCGGCCGAATCTTGGAAAGGACCTACCGAGAGGACAATGGGCTCCCGCCTGACGTTGACCCGGAGCGGGCCGGCGCAAGCGCGGCGCCGGCCGCGCCAGGGGCGATCCCTGGCCGCCTGTTGACCATGAAGCCATTGGTCGTAACCGCGACTCGGGTCCACGATTCGCGCCTCCAGGCGGTTTATGGGCTCTACGATTTCGAGATTGGGGCGACGGCTGAGGCCAAAGCCCTGCTGACCGCCGCCACGCAGGGGCACGTAGCGCGACCAGCGGCCTACCTGGCGCTCGCGCAAATTAATTACGACGAAGCGCTACGGCATCCGGCCGGCGCCGGAGGCCGATTCAGCTCAAAACAGACGGCGGCCGTGTTGAAACCGCTGTTCGCGGTTCAGCCGCCCGGTCGATTGGGTGTGGAAAGCTACGTCTTGGTGGCCGAGACTTGGGTGCATAGCGATCGGAAGCCAACGATCGCCATTCTGGCAGATCTTTCCGATGGGCTGAATCGGTATCCGTTCGACCCGACCCTCACCCGGGCTGTCGCGGAGGCATACGCCGAGTGGGGTTACGTCCCCGAAGCGGCCGCAATCATTGACCATGGATTGGGGTATTCTGATGACGATACGGCAGCACAACTCGTGGCGCTGCGGGCTTCGCTCAAGCCGGTCAAGTGACCACGCGGGATTGCGATAGCAAGCGAGGTCGGCAAAAACGGTTGCGACGTCGGATCACACGAAATCGATCGCGCGGTCCGGTTACTGCAGGTGGCTGACGCTCCCAATGAAGAGACATGTCCCGGTCGGACGGTGTTGAATAGCAAAGAAGAACGGGTGGTCGACGTGAACTTCGACCGGCTTTTCGAAATCTTCCCGGAGAACCGCACCCGTTTCCATGAGGATGGCCGTTGCCGCCGCGGCCTCGGTGCCGTGCTCGTCGATTGCAATGAATGCCTTGTGGAACACCTCGGAGAGAGCCAGGTAATCATTTGGCTTGCGGGGCGCCGCCCTGTCGAAATTGGCACTGCCTCGGGGGATATCGAAGGGGGATTTCATTCCCAACGCTTGCAGTTCCGTCGATAACGCGGTGGTCGAACCTTCCAAACGAAATTTGGGAAGAAATAGTGCGACTCGCCGCGTATCGGGCAAGGCGGCGCACCTGCGCAAGAAATCCGCTTTAAGCGCCGTGGACATCGGCCCAAGGCCATCGCGGGAGTCGGGCAATAGAATGAGAAACTGAAGATCACCGCCCTGGTAAGGGAGGAGCACGGCCGTGAGGCCGGTCCCCTTCCAATACGTTAGATTTGCCGTTCGCCGCATCGTCGGCACGAGCGCGGCGGTATTCCCATTGGAGTAGAAGGGCAGACGAGTGGTGGACCAATTGAGGAAGGGGGTTGCCCACGGGGCCTTCAAGTAGATGGCGTTAACCAGCGCCAACCGGGTTGCCGGGCTGAGGCCGCCCTCGGGGATGAGTTGGCGGATTTTCCCGTTGG
>CAZWMF010000496.1:0-3364 GCA_964634535.1 uncultured Opitutaceae bacterium
AGACGGGTTATCTGCTGAAGACCGGCGACGTCGATGGCCTGTGCCGTCGACTCCGCGAATTGTTGGCCGACGGCGCCAAGAGGAGAAAGATGGGGGAGGCCGGCAGGCGTTGGGCTTTGGACCAATTCAGCCTTCCAGCCCTTGCTCAGCGGCATGAACAGTTCTACCTCCGTCTGATGGCCTCAAATACCCGCGGTGATTCGCCGGCCGCGACCTAAGTCGACCCTTTCAGGAGGTGCGACCAAAGCTCGCGCGATGCCTCGCGTAAGGGCAACTCGATCCTAGCGATCGGCGCTGCGGATGGCCACGGGCCCGCCGGCGACCGCGATCGGATGACCGGTGTCAACCAGGCGCGTTCCATCCCAGGAAAATACCTGAAGGTTTTTCTCCACCATATTGCAGACGACGAGCCAACGGTTGTCGTTCGAGAAGACCACGCCCTGCGACCAATGTCCGATCGGCGCCTCGGCGAGGCGCTGCAGCGCGGCCGGTTGCACGCGGAAGATGATCAGTTTCCCGTGGTCGGCATAGAACGGGGAGTCCGGCGGCTTGTTGCTGCCGTTTTCGACCACGACGGCGCAGAGCGACGCGTCCGGGGAAAGCGCGATGCCCTCGGGGGTCTGGCCGACTGTCTGGGTATCCACGGTCCGGGCGGGTTCATGGGAGAGATCGATCAGGCTGATCGTGTCGGCGTCGCCCGATCCGGCTCCGTCGTTGGCGACGACGGCCAGATTTCCCCATCGGCTGATGTCGATGCCGTACGGCCGCAGTCCGGCATGGATGTCGCGACCGGTCCGGGTCACGTGCTCGCCGTCGACGGCGAGCACCGTGATCAGGTTGTCCCCATCGCGCGTGACGAGCGCGTGGCGCCCGTCCGGCGTGAAGGCGACATGGGCGAGGGCCGAGGCGGCGTTGCCGACCGCGATCCGGCCGGCTGGCGCAACCGTGTGGCCAGCCAGAGTGAAAATGGAGACCATGCCGTCGCCCCTGTCGGCCACGAGGGCCAGCGTGCCCTGGCGGTTGATGGAAACCCCGGCCGGTCCGAGACCGGCGGGCAGGGTCGCCAACCAGCGCGGCTGCCCGCCCGGGCCGATCTCCAGGACGGATAGGCGATCGTCAAAGGTCTGCTTGGCCGGATGGGCCGGATCGACCTTCATGCACGCGGTGTCGAGGGCGAGCGTCCCGTCCGGCGATAGGGCCAGGCTGGACGGTGGGCCGATCACGCTCGTCGGGATGCCGCCAATCTCGGCCAGTTTGCGCGGTCCCGGGGGACCCAAGTCGAGGACGACAAAGGTGTCGGGGGCGGGATTGGGAACGACGCGGTTGACGCCGTCGACCAGCACGAGCTTGTTGTCGGTCGCGGCCACGGCGATCTGGGCACTCAGGCCGGGCGCACTCGCGCCCAGGACGAAAACCATGAGTACAGGGGGCAGCCGCAAGGTCATGGGAGATCCATTGACGAGAACCGGGGCCTCCGGCGCAAACCTTTCCCGTCCTTGCCAAGGCGGTGCCGCCCGGCCAGCGTGTCGTCGATTCGCCGGACATGCGCGCGCCCCGCACCCAATTCGCCCTCCTGATCGGCCTGGCCTTGGCGGTCGCCGCCTGCGGCAAGCACGATCCGTTGGACGAGCCGGTCGACGCCCGCAATCCGGACGTCTATCAACTGTACTTTGGCCGGCTGACGGAGGATTTGTCGCCGGCCGATGTTGCCCGTTTTCAGGCGGCCGAAAAGGACATCAAGCTCGACGTCATGGCGCACGCCCAAGGACTGGGCGAACAAGCGGTGGCGGAGGGCTTTTGCGCGAAGATTAATGGCCTGACGGCCCGCCAGATCATTCGGCTGGGCCTCCGGGACCGCATCGATCGGATTCGGCTCGACCTGGCCGAGAGCCAGCGCCTGCTGACGGCGAATTCAGCGATCGGCGGGGCGGATGACGAGAGCCGCGCGGTGGTGGCCGACCGGGTGGCGGAAGACCGCCGGCGGGTGGACCGAGACACAACCGCGCTCAACGAGGCGCAGGCGGATCTCGACCGGCTCGACGCACCGGCCGGCCCATGAGGACGTTCACCGGGTGGCTCGCCGTCATCGTTCTGGCGTTGCTGGGCGGAGTCGCATCGGCCAGGGCCGCGGACGGCGAACTCAAGCTGGTGATCATCCTGGGACGCCACGGGGTGCGTTCGCCGATCCAATCGAACCAATATCTCGATCAATATTCGGCCCAACCCTGGCCGGTATGGCCGGTGACCTCCGCCTTGCTGACCCCGCATGGCGAGCAGCAGATGCGATTATTGGGTCGGTACTATCGCCTGCGCTACCGGGCGGAGGGCCTATTGACCCGCGAGCCGGCTGGCGATGCCGCCCGGGTGGTCATCCGCGCCGACAACGATCAGCGGACCATTCTATCCGCGAGGCTATTCGGCGCCGCGTTGGTGGACGGAGTGTCCCCTCGCGTCCAGGCCGAACCCGCGGGCCGGGTGGACACGCTGTTCGCTCCAATAAAGCTGCCGGTGGGTCGGCCCGACTCCGCCATGGCCGAAGCGGCGGTGCTGGGCCGCTTGGGCGGCGACCCGTCGAACCTGGTCCGCGCCCATGCCGCCACCTACCAGGACCTGCATGACGTGCTCTTCGGTTCCGCTCCGGTCCCGCCCGGCAAGATCGATCCGTTCCGATTGGGGGAGTCGGTCGATGCCGGCGACCGCCAGCGGCTGAGCATCGTCGGCCTGACCGGTCCAATCTACCTGGGTCTGCGGCTGGTCGACGCGCTCGAATTGGAATACGTCGAGGGCATGCCGATGGCGCAGGTTGGCTGGGGCCGCCTGAATGAGGCGCGGTTGACCGAGTTGCTATCGCTGCATTCGCTCCATTTCGAACTGGCGCAGAAGACGCGGTACCCGGCGCAGGCGCAGGGCTCGAACCTCGCCTGGCATATCGCCGCCACCATCGACCAGGCGGTGGCCGGCGCTCCGGTGCCGGGGGCCTTGGCGCGCCCGGATCAATCGCTGGTGATCCTGATGGGCCACGACACCAATCAGATGAATATCGCCGGTCTGCTCGACTTGTCCTGGATGGTTCCGGGAGCGGCGGAGGACCCCGTGCTGCCGGGCGGCGCGTTGGTCTTCGAACTGCGCCGCACCGCGGTGGGAGCGTGGAACCTGCGCGCCCTGTATATCAGCCAACGCCTCGACCAGATGCGACGGGGCGACCCGCTTTCCCTGGAACACCCACCGGCGGTTGCCCCCATTTTCATCCCCGATTGCAGCGAAGCCGGACCCGGCTACGACGCCCCTTGGTCGTCGGTTCGAGCCAAACTCGACCGCACAATCGACCGGCGCTTCGTCGCTCCGTAGTCAAGGGGACCGCAAC
>CAZWMF010000497.1:0-3358 GCA_964634535.1 uncultured Opitutaceae bacterium
GTGGATCCCAACCACCTGGTGATGGAAGCCGGTGGGGATCGCGCCTCATTCCTGGCCAGCCCCGACATCGACGTAATGAGCTGCCATCTCTACGAATATTGGAACCGGCTTTCCGGAAAGTCGACGGACCTGGCGGCGCTCGCGCGGACGGAACGGGCCCAGTGCCACGGGAAGAAGCCCCTGATCGTGGACGAGTTTGGGCTCGCGACGGTCCAGAACACCCGGGCGCTCATGGAGACAATCCGGGAGGATGGCATCGTGGGGGGGCTCCTTTGGAGCCTCCGGTGTCATCGGCGAGACGGCGGATTCATGGTGCACAACGAGGGAGGGACCACGGTCAACTCCTATCATTATCCCGGCTTCGGGGCCGGGCAGGACTACCAGGAGACCCAATTGCTCGACATGATCCGGGCGGAGGCCTTTGCAATTCGCGGCCTGCCGGTCCCACCGGATGCGCCGCCGGCCCCGGCTCCGGTCCTTTTTCCTTCCCGCGGCGGCTTCACGTGGCGCGGCTCGACGGGCGCAAACTACTACGCCATTGAACGGGCGGTAAGGCTCGAAGGGCCCTGGGAGACCCGCGCCACCGGACTGCAGGATTCCGTAATCGGGAGGGCAAAGGAGCTCGAGGAAAACAGCGACCCGCGCCCGGTCACCCTCTGGACCGATGCCTTCCAGGTCCCCCACTCGACTTACTATTACCGCATCCGCGGCTTCAACGTTACGGGAGCCACGGACTACTCGCCGGTGCTGACCGTGAATGTCCCCTAGGTTCGGCGCCGGCGATCGCCATGGATCGAATCCCGCGCTACGATTCAACGCGATGGACTTGTGGCTGCGGCCGGAACCACCGAGGGCACGGCCCCACGTAGTCCGAAACGCCGGGCGGAACGGCGCGGCGGGCGCATCCATCCGCTCTAGCGACCGACCAGTCTCTGCAGGTGTTCCGGGTAGCGCGCGCCCTGCAAGGTGATCTTATCCGAAGCGGCGTTGATGTCGCGCAGGTCGCTCGGCGACAATTCGAGTGACGCCCCGCCATTGTTCTCGATCAGGCGCGACAGCTTGGTCGTGCCCGGAATCGGGACGATCCACGGCTTCTGCGCCAGGAGCCAAGCCAGGGCGACTTGGGCCGGGGTCGCCTTGACGCGGGTCGCGATGGCATTGAGCAAATCGACGACGGCTTGGTTCGCCTTCCGCGCCTCCGGCGAAAAGCGGGGCACGATGTTGCGGAAATCGGTGGCGTCAAACTGGGTATTCTCATCGATCTTGCCGGTGAGAAACCCCTTGCCGAGCGGACTAAAGGGCACGAAGCCGATCCCCAGTTCCTCCAGCAACGGCATGATCTCCGTCTCCGGCTCCCGCCAAAACAGGGAGTATTCGCTCTGTAGCGCCGTGACCGGTTGGACCGCGTGGGCGCGTCGGATGGTTTTCGCCCCGGCCTCCGACAGGCCGAAGTGCTTCACCTTGCCGGCCTGAATCAATTCCTTCACCGCTCCGGCCACCTCCTCGATCGGAACGTCCGGATCGACCCGGTGCTGGTAAAACAAGTCGATGACATCGGTCTTCAGCCGCTTGAGCGAAGCCTCGGCCACGGCCTTGATGTGAGCCGGTTGGCTGTTCAACCCATCCAGGCGTTCGCCGTTCGGCCCGATCCGGAAGCCGAACTTGGTGGCGATCGCCACCCGTCCCCGGACGGGCAGTAGCGCCTCGCCCACGAGTTCCTCGTTCTTGAACGGACCGTAGATTTCGGCGGTATCGAAGAAGGTGATGCCGCTTTCGACCGCCGCCCGAATCACCGAAATCATTGCCTGTTTCTCGCCGGCCGGGCCATAGCCGGAGCTCATGCCCATGCACCCCAGCCCCAGGGCCGAGACTTCGAGATTACTGTTTCCGAGTTTTCGCTTTTGCATCGTGGATTCCTCTATTGAATTGAATGTGCGAGGGAGTATGCACCCAATTGTCGCAATTGTCCCCCGAGCGCTTGCTCGAACGATTGCGCGCTTGCTCCTAAATGCGGTTTTGAACGCTGAGCGGCACCTCCTAGAGTGGCATCGCCGAAGTTCAATGCATGTATGCGCCAGAGTTCGACAGCCATTCGGAAAGCATCGCCCTTCGCGTGAGGTAGGAATCGGCGCTGTCGGGACACCCAAATCGCTAGTTCCAAGAATTTTATACCAGCAACCAACCGCATAGTAGCCGTCGAGTAGTTGACATCAACGCATCTGATGCTTTGATTCATTTCATGAGAACGACGCTCAATATTGACGACGCTGTCCTCGCAGCGGCCAAAGAGATCGCCGAGGCACAAAACTCATCGGCCGGAGCGATCATCTCCGATTTGGCACGGAAGGGCCTCGCAATCACGACGGGCGATAACAGCCAACGCAAAACCGGATTCCCGGTCTTTTCTGTGCCAGCCAGCGCCCGGCCGCTCACATCCGCTACCATCAAATCCATCCTCGCCGATGAAGGGATACCTTCTTGACGCCAATCTTCTGATCGCCCTGGCCTGGCCAAACCACGCCCACCATGCGAAGGCACACGAATGGCTAGCCCATGTCTCGTCCATGGGTTGGGGAACCTGCACTGTCACGCAACTCGCATTCGTTCGCGTAAGTTCGCATCCCAAGGTCGAACCCCATGTATCCCCCCAGGAGGCGATCGAGAAACTTCGTCAAATTCTCGCTCTGCCGGCACATAGTTTTTGGCCGGAACCGCCCGGCGGTTTCAACCACACCGCGTTTGGCGACACCGCCGTGAAGATACTATCGCACGGACTCGTCACCGATGGCTACCTGGCCACCGTCGCCAAGTTCAATTCCGGCATTCTGGCGACCCTCGATAAACAACTCGCGCACACATTCCCCGAATTTGCCGTTCACGTCGGGGCCTGACCGAACCTAGGTCGGCCATCCGCAGCGCGACCCCGAACAGGCCGAACTTTTTTACAAGACCATCGTCTTCCGCTGTCCCCACACGGACCTCGGGAGAAAGGCCGCGATCTTGCACTGGCTGGACCGCTCGGCCAACGTGGAAGCGGGAATTTGACCACCCGCCAATTACTTCAGGCCGCGGGCGATCCCGGCCTCACTTTGAGCCAGATATCCTGAAGGGCGCGGGCGCTCGACTGGAGCGCCTGCAGTTCCTTTGGCCAAAGCGCGATTTCCTGCTGGGCCAGAATCCCCGCCCGGCCCACGACACAGGGAATACTGATCGCGATGTCGCGGAGGCCGTATTTGCCCTGCTGCAGCGAGGACACCGGCAGCAGTTGGCGGCGGTCGAGGGCGATCGCATGGATGACCTCGGCGATCGTGGCGGCCACCGCCCAACCGGCGCCCCCTTTCCGCCGGATCACCTCGGC
>CAZWMF010000498.1:0-3356 GCA_964634535.1 uncultured Opitutaceae bacterium
CGCATGACGCCGGTGTTCGAACAGGGCGCATCGATGAGGACGCCGTCGAATTGGACGGGTAGACCCGCGGCGGTCAGGCCGGCCACCGGATCGTTCAATAGGTCGAGCGCGATCGCGGAGGCGTCGACCCCGCGAATCAGGGCGAGGTTCTCCTCCAGGGGCACGAGGCGGCTTCGGTCGGGATCGGCCGCGACCAGTCGGCCCGAGCCGGCTCGGTCGGCGATCAGGACGCTCTTGCCGCCGGGCGCGGCGCAGGCGTCCAGCCAGGTTTCGCCGGCCGCCGGAGCGAGCAAATCCACGGCCAGGCGGGTGGCCGGATCCTGAATATAGAGTTGCCCGGACTTGCGCAGCCCCTCGGCCTCACCCCAACAGCCCGTCTCGATTTCGTAAAAGTCCGGCCACGCGGTGGGCCGCAGCCAGGGCGGGGGCAGGGCAACGCCGGCGGCCCGCCAGCGGGCCCAAACCCGGCCGGTTTGCTGATTCCAATCGAGCAGGGCCTGGGCGCCCTCGATGCCCAGATCCCGGCGCCAGCGCTCGATCAGCCAGGCCGGGTGGGAGTGGTATTCGGCCAGGTCCGCGACGGTGCCCTCGGCGGGCGGCCGCGGCAGGGCGACCAGGAAACCGGCGAGCTTCCGACCGACCGCGTTGACCAAGCGGGCCTCGGGGCCGCTCGCCAGGTGTTTGGAGCGCTCGACCGCGTGGTGGACGATGCGCGCGGCCACCCCCGGCTCGGCCGCGGACCCGCCCGCCTCGATCAGTTCCCCGCCGATCAGATGGAGCGCGGCCTGGACCTGAAAGCGCGGGGCCCGATCGACCAGGCCGCGCAGACCGGCCTGAATGCGGCCGGCATGGCGCACGGCGGCGAACACAAGCTGCTGGCAACGGGCCCGTTCCACCGGCGGCAGCCCGCTCGCCCGCGCCATGAGCAGATCGATGCGCTCGCCTTGATCGAGCCAAAGGGCCAGCAGCCGGGCCGCTTCGGGCCAGGCGGATTCGAGATTTTGATCCGCTTTAGGGTTAATCATGGGACGGGAGACTGTAGACACGATTTGACAAGCATCGCTAATGTAAGCTGAAATCTACAGTTTACACGCAATCATGAACTCCTCCGCCGTCTCCGCGCTGCTTGCTAAGAATCCAACTTTGAAGGTGGCCAAGGCCAAACTCGAAGCGATGGAACCGGGGGCGTATGTCGTTCACCGGAGCTGGGGGTTCGGCCAAATCAAGACCTATGACGAGGCGACCCAGCGGTTGACGATCAATTTCAAGGGCAAGGATGGGCATACCATGGATCCGGCGTTCTGCGCCACCACAATGGACGTGCTGCCGGCCAATCATCTGCTCGTGCGCAAGGAGACCGAGCCGGACAAGATCGCCCAACTCGTGGCGGAAAACCCCGCGCAGCTCGTGGTCGAGGCGCTCGAGTCCTATCCGAACCATGCGACGACCGGCATCGATCTGGAGATCACCCTGGGCCAAGTGATCGGCGCGGAGCGCTTCAAGAAGTGGTGGTCGAACGCCAAGAAGGCCTTGGCCAGCGATCCGCGCATCGCTGTGCCGGAGAAGAAGACCGAGTGCTATGTCCTGCGGGAAATCCCCGTCTCGGCCGAGGATGAAATCCTCGAACAATTCAACGGCACGCGCTCGGCCCGCCGCCGGATCCATCTCGCCGAGGAGCTCTTGGTGGCGGCCGCGCGGAAGGAAGCGCAGATCGACCTGAACGTTATCCTCAAGGGCCTGGCCGAGGCCGTCCAGGGCAGCAACCAGCTCGACGCCGCGGAGCGCCTGTACGGGGCGGCCGTGCGCGACAACCTGGCCCGCCTGGCCGGAGTCGACCCGGCGAGCCATGAACCCAGCCAGGCCACGCTGGTCGCGAACATTCGCGACCTGCCGGCCATCGCCGAAAAGATCCCCGTGCAGTTCCAGAGCCGGTTCCTCGAACTCATCAAGGAGACCCACCCGATCGAGTGCCGGGACATCGTGTTCAACCTGCTCAAGGTTTCGCAGGGCAAGTTCACGACCGAGTGCATCAATTTCCTGGTCGACAACGGCTATTCGGAAGACCTCGCGGCCTCGCTCAAGCGCTGGCAGACCGAGCAGAACCTGCGGGCCCCGGTACTGCTTTGGATCGTCAAGAACCGCCATTCGAAGAAGTTCGCCAAGCTCCTGCACGACCTGATCACGCCGCGGCTGCTGAGCGCCATTTTCTTCGGGATCGACTACGAGGCGCTGCAGGCGGCGAGCGCCCGGCGCATTCCGCTGGCCGACATCCTGAGCGAGGATCCCGACCTGATCGCCGACCTTCTGGCGACCGCCGATCCCGAGACGGCCCGCGACTTGGCCAACACCCTTTTGCTCAACCAGGGCTTCGAGGAGCTGACCAAGAAGTCGCTGCTCGCCCGCTTCATCAAGATTTTCCCCAACATCCAGTCCCTGGTGGCGGCCGATCCGGAGACGAAGGAGGAGCAGCTCCTGGTCTCCCGTTCGAGCTATGAGCGCCGCCGCGAGGAATACGATACGATCGTCTCGAAGAAAATCCCCGAGAACTCCCGGGCGATCGCCGCGGCCCGCGAACACGGCGACCTGCGCGAGAACTCCGAGTACAAGATGGCCAAGCAGGACCAGCAGGTCCTGATGGCGCAGAAGGCCGCCCTCGAGCGCGATCTGGCCCGGGCCCGGGTCACCGACTTCAAGGACTCGCCCGCCGACCAGGTCGGCGTGGGCAGCGTCGTGGAATTGCGCCACCAGGACGGCTCGATCAGCCGGTACAGCATCTTGGGCGCCTGGGACAGCGATCCGGCCAACCATATCATCTCGTACAAGACCCCGCTGGGCGCGGCCCTGCTCGGCCGCAAAGCCGGCGAGTCGGTCAAGGTCAAGACCGGCGCGACCGAGGAGCAGTATTCGGTGGGCGCGATCGAGCGCTATAGCGCCACCCCCTGATTCCGGGCGGAATGGAGTTAATCGTCAAAGGCCTCATCGGCGGCTTCATCATCGCCGTGCCGCTGGGGCCCGTGAGCGTGCTGTGCTTTCGGCGGGTGTTGACGGAGCGGCGCTGGATCGGGCTGGCCACGGTGTTCGGCGCGGCGAGCGCGGACACGATCTACGGCCTGATCGCCGCCCTCGGCATCACCGCGATCACCCGGGCGATCCAGCGGCACCTGGAGGGCCTGCACTTCTTCGGCGGGCTGATTCTCCTGGGTCTGGGCGTCGCGATGATCCGCTCCAACCCCAAATCGAACGGCGGGGACGCCGGGTCGGGGCGATCCGGCGCGTCCGCCTTCCTATCGGCCTTCCTGCTCATGATCGCCAATCCGGTCGTCGTGATCTCGTTCCTCGGCGGGTTCGCCGTACGG
>CAZWMF010000499.1:0-3354 GCA_964634535.1 uncultured Opitutaceae bacterium
CAGCCCCCCCGCGCCGCTGTCGTGGTAGGTCAACTTGACGTCGAGGTTGGTCGACGGCGGGTAGGAATCGGTTTGGCTGTGAAACTCGGTGTAGAACACGTCGATCTGCCAGGCCTTCTCGACGTTGAAGGTAAGGCCGAGGATCGGATCGATCTCGTTCCAATAGCCGGGCGTCGCCCCCGATTCGTGCGAATCCCAGTCGTTCCACACCCCGGTGGTCAAGCTGACGTCGTCGATCGCCGCCGTCTTGGACGAATACAGGTCCCAGAACAGGAGCAGCAGCGGCTGGACGACAATGCCCTGGTTTTCCGTATCGAGCCCGCGGGGCGTGATGTAATGGTCGGAAAAATCCCAGTTGAACAGCCCGTGGACATCCGCCTGGGCCTGGGCGGTCGGCATGAAGCAGACGGCAAGCGCCGCCGGCAGGATCAGGCCAAGGATCTGCCTGGGGCGGAGGCCGAACCGGAAGCTGAAACGCGGTATTTGCATGGAGATCGTGGTGTTGGATTCGACGAAGGTTTGCGGTCGGCCGGCCTTTAGCCGGGGCTGTGCCAGGATCCCGCGATGCGTCGTAACCACCGATTCTCCAAACCATAAAAATACTATCCGCCGGCCGACCCCCTCGGTATGCCAACCGGATTCCGTCGCAACTGTCGCGCGGGGGACACTTGCGACAGCGGGCCGCCCACCCCACCCGCACTCCGGTCCGGTCAAACCGCGATGTCGGCCGCGAGGACACGGTAAATCCGGCTGCGATGAACGCCGAGCCGCCGGGCCGCTTCGGCGAGATTGCCGCCGGTCTGTCCGAGCACGCGCCGGATCAGCGCGGCTTCCGCCGCCTCCAGATTGTCCGGCAGCGACTCGGCGAGGTCGGCCGGCAAGGCCGCAACGGTCGGGCCGCCCGACCCGAGCGGGGCCAGTCGCAGGTGCGCGGGATGGATCTCGCGCCCATCGCTCGCGATCAGGGCACTTTCGATCAGGTTGCGCAGTTCGCGGACGTTGCCGGGGAAACCGTGCTTGGCCAGGAGCGCGAGCGCGGCCGCGGAAATCGCCGGCGGCGCGAAGCCCATTTCGGCCGAAAAGTGCCCGATAAAATGCGTCGCCAGAATCGGAATGTCCTCCCGGCGTTCCCGCAAAGGCGGCACGGTCACGGTGGTCCGGGCCAACCGGAAGAAGAGATCTTGGCGAAACGTGCCGGCCGCGATCTTCGCATCGAGCCGCACGTTGGTCGCCGCGATCACCCGGACGTCGACCTGGCGTTCCGTCGCGGATCCGACCGGCGTAAACCGCCCGTCCTCCAGCACGCGCAGAAGCTTGCCCTGCAGGCTCGCCGGCATGTCGCCGACCTCGTCCAGGAAGAGGGTGCCGCCATTGGCCAGGTCGAAGTACCCCTTGCGGTCGGCCACGGCTCCGGTGAATGCGCCTTTGGCATGGCCGAAGAAAACCGACTCCATCAATTCGGCGGGGACCGCCGTGCAATTGACGGCGATGAACGGCTGGGCCGAGCGGGAACTGCCGGTGTGCAGCGCGCGCGCCACCAGTTCCTTGCCCGTTCCGCTTTCCCCGCAAAGCAGAACCCCCGTGCGGCCGTGCGCCTGGAGGCGGCCGACCTCCTCCAACAGTCCCGCGAGCGCCCGGCTGCGGCCGACCAAACCGGCCACGTTCCACCGACGGGTCTCCTGTGCCGAGATCGCCGACAGCCGCTCGTCGGCCTCCCGGCGGGCCGTCTCCGCCGCCTCGCGGCGGGCGGTCTCGGCTTTCAACTCGGCCAGCCGGGCTTCGAGTTCGCGCCGCTGTTCGTCCAGGATGCGTCGGGCCTGCGCCAGCGCCAGATGGGTCCGCACGCGCGCCAGCACCTCCGCCGGTTCAAACGGTTTGACGACGTAGTCGAGCCCGCCGGCCTGGAATCCGGCGATGCGCGCCGACACCTCTGTCCGCCCGGTCACGAAGATCACCGGAATGTCGCGGGTGGCCGGGTCGGCGCGCAATCGGCGGCAGGCTTCGAGCCCGTCGGTGCCCGGCATGATGATATCGAGGAGGATCAGCGCCGGTTGGGCCTTGGCGGCGATCCGGAGCGCGTCCTCGGCGGTCGTGGCCGACAGGAGGTGGTAGCCCACCGGCTCGAGCAGGTCGCCCAGGACCGCGAGGTTGGCCGGATTGTCGTCGACCACGAGAACGGTGCTGGTTTGCGCGTTCATGCGGTGGTCGCTTCGTTCCTCACCCGCAGTCGGCTCAACAGCCGCGAGACGCCGGCGAGGTCGTAAGCGCGGAGGAGTTGCCTCAGGTGATCGGCCAAGGGGCCGGTGGCCGCGCCCAACTGGCGCATTTCTTCCACGTAGGCCTTGAGGACGGTCGTGCTATGCAATTCGGCGGCCAGCATCATCCGGGCGCAGAATTCGGCGGGCAATTCGATGCGCTCCAAATCCGCGTCGCTCAGGGGGGCCGCATCCGCCGCCGCCGCGGGCGCGGCGACGAAGCCCACCCCGGGCACCCGCCGCAAACAGGCGCACAAGTCCTCCACCCGAAAAGGCTTGGCCAGCAGCGTCGCTCCGCCCGAGCGCAGGCGCTCGCACTGGGCCCGATCGAGGAGCGCCGCCGTGTGAAACACCGTCGGGACCGCCGCCGGCAGTCCGTCGTCGTTCAGGGCGGCCCATAGTTCCGGTCCGGTGGTGCCGTCGAGCCGAACGTCGATGAACAGAATGTCCGGGACGGCCTGGCGCACGACCGCGCGGGCCCGCGCCGCGCTGCTCGCTTCCGCCACCACGCAGCCCAAGTCGACGAGCAACCGCGACAGGATCACCCGGTTGTCGCGATTGTCGTCGACGACGAGAGCGCGGACCGTGACGCCCGGAGCGAGATGCGCCGGAGCCAGAGCGGCGGCCACCGCGAGCTCGGCCGCCTCGAGCGGAATGTCGAAATAGAACCGGGAGCCGAAGCCCGGTTCCGACTGCACGGCGAGCCGGCCACCCATGAGTTCCACCTGGCCGCGGGCGATGGCCAACCCGAGACCGGTGCCCCCATAGCTGCGGCCCGTGGCCGTCTGGTAAAAGGGCGTGAAGAGATCGGCGATCTCGTCGGGCTGAAGGCCGGTGCCCGTGTCGATCACTTCAAATCGGCACCGGCCGGCCTCGGCCACGCCGACGCCGACGAACACCTCGCCCTGCGCAGTGAACTTGATGGCATTGCCGATCAGATTGATGAGGACCTGCCTCAGTTTGCCCTCGTCGCCCCGCACACCCCGGGGCAAGTCGGGGGCGCAAGCCAGCCGCAGCCCCAGACGCTTCTCCCGGCAGCGGGGCTTGAACATGTCCGCCAGCCCATGCACCAAACCGGCCAGATCGAAGACATCGTGCT
>CAZWMF010000500.1:0-3349 GCA_964634535.1 uncultured Opitutaceae bacterium
CTGGTAAGACACTCCCCGTCATCTGCGCGATAAGTCCAATCACCACAGGCGGTTGCGTAGCCAAGAGATCTGGTAAGACAACCCCGACAGCTTTGCCCTTATCTCTCTGACTGTCGGTCTGTTGCGCTAAACAGAGATCTGGTAAGACAGATCGCTTCCGCCGCCGCCGCCGCCAATAGCCCGGGTGCGACGCCTGCCAGGCCCGCACCTTCGCCGCCTTTTCCGCGCTCCGATTATAATCGCGATTCTCCGGCCGGCTCTCCCATTGGCGCTGGCTCGACGCCTTGCTCGCCTCCCGGCATTCCGGCTTGGCGCAATATCGCTGGTGATAGCGGTTCCGTGGATCCGGCCGGAAGAACTTGCTGCAATGACGGCATTTGCAATGTCCAGGAGCGCTCATTCCGCGCACCCTTCCCGCCGAACTCTCCCGCGGCAATCCTACCGACCCTCATCCCCGCCAACTCGGTTCCGGTGGGGGAAGAAGATCCAGGGAAGAAAACCTCTTTCTATACAACCGCGAAGAAAACCGACCCGAAGAAGCAGTCGCTTTTCAAACGACCCAGTTCAGTCGAGTTTCGTTTGGCCGCTCACAGGGGATGGCCCGCGAAGCGTGGCTGTGGACCTTCATGGCTCCGGAACTGGGCGTGGTCGTCTTTGATTTCCAGCTCACCCGCTCCCATGAACCGGCCTTGGCGTTCCTGCGCCGCTTCCAGGGCGTCTTCCAGACCGACGGCTACGGCGGGTACACCAAGGCGCTCGGTGAACTGCCTGACGCGGTGCGGGCCGGAATCGTCCATGCCAACTGCATGGCGCACGCGCGGCGGGCCTTTGTGACCGCGCTTGAGTCCGGCGACGAGCGGGCCGCCCCGTTCCTGGGCCAGATCGGCCGACTTTACGCCATCGAGGACGAGTTCCGCGGCGCCGATTCCCAAACGCGGTCCACGGCGCGCCAGGAGCGGACGGCCCCCTGGCTGGCACGTTTCCGCGCCGAGCTCGACCGGGCCGACGCCGATCCGGCCATCCTGCCCAAAAGCGCCCGTCAACGGTCAATTACATCGCCCCATTGCGGTCAATGACACCTCCCCGGCATCAGGGATAGGGTGAGGGGTCGAGGGGAGAGGGCGAAGCCCTCGCCCCTCTGGGAGGAAAACGAGAGATCTGGGGAGGGTTGAGGGAGGGGGCGTCAGCCCCCGCCCTCAACCGGAATTCAGTGCGGGGCTTGAGCCCCGCCTCTGGTCTGGACAGCCGCGGTCAATTACGCCGCTTGGCGTTGCTTGGCGGCCTTGGCGCGGAACGATTCGCCGGTGAACTCGATGACGATGGCACGGTGGACGAGCCGGTCGACGACGGCTTGGGCGGTCATCGGGTTCTTGAAGATCTTGTCCCATTGGGAGAAGACCAGGTTGGAGGTGACGATCACGGTGCGCTGCTTCTCATAGCGATCGGAGAAGAAGCTGAAGAGCACGTCGATCTCGGCGGGGGACTGTTCGACGTAGCTGCCGAGGTCGTCGACGATGATCGCGTCGAAACGGTGCAGCTTGGCCATGAACGCATCGAGCTTGAGGTCGCGTTTGGCCACGAGCAGCCGCGTCACGAGCTTGAATGCCGGCAAGAACAGAACCTTCAGCTGGTGTTTTTCGATCAGCGCGCGTCCGAGGGCGGCGCAAAAGGCCGTCTTGCCGCGGCCGGGCAGGCCGAAGGCGAGCAGCGTATCGCCCCGACGGACGAAGTCGCCGGAAAGCAGGTTGGCGAGCTGCCGGCGGGCCTTGTCGGGCATCTTGCTTTGATCGAGTTGCTCGAAGGACTGGCCGGGCGGCAGCCCGGCGTCCTTGATCAGCCGTTCGATTCGGCGCGTGAGCCGATCGTTGGCTTCCGTCTCGGCCAGATACTGCAAGAACCGGGCATAGCCCCAGTTTTCCTGTTCAGCGCGAGTGATGGCCTCGCCGTGCAGCTGGGCCATAGCGGGCAGGTTCAGCGAGCGCAGCACGATGGGCAGGGTGTCGGTTTTCATGCGCTCACCTCCGGGGCCGACAGCAGTTGGTCGTAGTCGCTGAGGTCGGGCTGGAAGGGCGCAATTGTCGCCGGCTCCGGGACTGCGGGCGCGCCCAGCCGGGCCTTCAAGACCGCCGGGTCGGGCGGTTCGCCTTCGCGCAAGGCGGCGCCCACCGCGTCGCCGACGCGCTCCTCGCCGAGATCGGCGGCCAGGGCGAGCAGCTTCAGGTAGCAGCGGTCGGCCGTCGGCTCGTCGTGTTCTTTGAGCCGATCGTACGCCTGCCGAAACACCGGGCCCGGGAACATCTCTTCCCGATAAAGATACCGGGCGAAGGCCCCCGGCTTGCGCACGAGGCTCGCGATGACGTGGCGGTAGTCGATGCGCGGGGCGCCCCCGAAGGAGCGCGGGTAGGATGCGACCCGCCGTCCGAGATAATAGAAGCTGACCGCCTCTTCGCTCAGGTGGGCCTGGATCACCTGGCCGATAAGGCGTGCCGGCACCGAGTAGGCGCAGTTCTTCACCCGCACCGTGGAATACGTCGAGACCGGCACCGCGATCTGCTTGGTCTGTGGGAATCGGCACACCGGCAAGGGGCGCAAGCGCGCCAGTTCCTCGCGCAGGCGGGCCTCCCGTTGCCGATTCGTGTCCCGGCAAAGCTTGGCGACGAACGCGGCGTACGCGGCCACCGCATCGAAGTCGCGACTGCGGCGCAGCAGCAGTTTTTGTTCGAGACGACGCTTGAGGTGCCCTTGCAGCGATTCCACGTCGCCATTTTGGTTCGGGCAGGCCACCGCGATGGTGCGCGGCTCCACGCCCAGATGTCGCGTGAGGTCGAGGTACTGCTGGTTGAATCCGCGTTCAGCGCTGTCGCGCTTAAGCTGATGGGTGGCGGTCGAACTCTGGTCGGTCTGCAGGATCGGCGTCAGTCCCCCAAGTTCCCAGTAGGCGTCCTGCGCGCCGATTACCAACGACAGGAACGATTCCGACTGGCAGGGCACCGCCCACTCCCAGTTCGAGTACGGCAGCACGCTATGGCAGAGCATGTGCTCGAAGGGTTGCCCCTGGATCGTGATCTTCAGTTCGTTCGCCCAAGTCCAATCCACCTGCATGACCTGCCCGGGTTCGTGCACCTGGGGAAAACACACCTCTTTGGGCGGACCGAACTCGTGCTTCCAGCGGGCCACCCGACGCCGGAACGTGCGGGCGGCCCGCGCATCGGCGCCACCCGGGTGCTCGGCGAGCAAGTACGCGAACAGCTCCTTCGCTTCCAATCCTGGACTTTCCTGGAGCATCCGCTCGGCTTCCGGCCAGATCGCCTTCACCGGATCCTCGCGTGTCCGCCATGTCCGTGGCTCC
>CAZWMF010000501.1:0-3347 GCA_964634535.1 uncultured Opitutaceae bacterium
GCGTACGAGCGCGCGGCAACCCTGATCCGCGGCAACTGCGCGCTGTATTCGAACCATCTGCCCCTGGACGCCCATCCGGAGATCGGCAACAACGCGCTCCTGGCCCGCCAGCTGGGTTTGGCGGTCGTTCGCGGGTTCATCGCCAACCCGGGCGGCCCGATCGGCGCGGTGGCCGGCAACACCCAGCCGCGCAGCGCCCTGCGCGCCCGCCTGGAGGCCCTTTACCCCCGGGTCATCGCCCTCGAATTCGGATCGGACACGCCGCGGGAAGTCGCCGTGTGCAGCGGCAACGGCAGCGGTTCGCTCGCCCACCTCGGCGGGGTCGACACCCTGGTCACCGGGGAATTGCGGGAGGAGCATTTCAACCGGGCGCAGGAAGAGCGGCTGAATCTCTATGCCTGCGGCCACTACGCCACCGAAGTGCACGCGGTGCGGGCGCTTGCGGCGGAATTGGCCGGGCAATTTGCGCTGCCCTGGGTCTTCGTCGCGACCGAGAATCCGCTTTAACTCGAGGCGGCGACCCGCGATGCTCCGGCGGATATGAAACGGATCGCCGTCCTCAACGGACCCAACCTGGATCGGCTCGGCCTGCGCGAGCCCGAGGTTTACGGCCGCGCCACGCTGGCCGACCTGGCCGCGGGCCTGCGCGCCGAATTCAGCCCGCACGCGGACCTGGAATTCTTCCAATCCAACCACGAAGGGGCGTTGATCGACCGGGTCGCCGCGCTGGCGGATGCCGGCTGCCAGGGGCTCGTCTTCAATCCCGGGGCCCTGACCCACACGAGCATCGCCCTGCGCGACGCCCTGCTCGGGGCCCATCTGCCCACGGTCGAGGTCCACATTTCCAATATCTATCGGCGCGAGGAATTCCGCCACCAGTCCCTGACCGCGCCCGCCTGCATCGCGGTGATCAGCGGACTCGGTTTCGAGGGCTACCACGCCGCCATCCGCTTTCTGCTCCTGTGACGGCGGCCGCGGCGTTCTCTGCGACCCGGCCGGGCGAGATTTGGTACGTCTGCCATACCAAGCCGCGGTGCGAGAAAAAGTTTTCCGCCCTGCTGACAGCCGAGCGGCTGGAGCACTATCTGCCGCTCCTGACGAGCGTGCGTCGGTACGGCCCGCAGACCAAGCGTTTCACGAAGCCCCTGTTTCCCGGCTACGTCTTCGCCCGCGTCGGCCTGGAGATGAAGGCCCGGATCTACCAGCAGGACTTGCTCGTGCGCGCGATCCCCGTGACCGCCGAGGCCACGTTTCTCGCGCAAATCGAGCAGGTCCGCGTGATGGTGGCCTCCGGCTACGAACTCACGGTGCGCCCCCTGCTGGCGCCCGGCCGCCGGGTGCGGGTGGTCGGCGGCCCGCTGCACGGCCTGGAGGGCTTCGTCGACGACCCGACCCGGCCGAGCGGCATCGTGATTGCGGTGGACGTGCTGCGCCAGGGTCTTCGGGTGAAGGTGCCGGTCGAGGACCTGGCCGTCCTGCCCTAGTGCTCAGCGCAGCCAGACCCACAGCCCCAGGCCGAGGTGGAGGACGAGGCAGGTGGCCAGGGCCGCGGCGATATCGTCGGCGACGATGCCCCACCCGCCCGGCAGGTCCTGCAGCTTGGCGATGCCAAACGGCTTCGCGATGTCGAAGAGCCGGAAGAGCGCCAGGCCGGCCGCCGACACGATGAGGAGCGCGAGCGGCACCGCGCCGACGCGCAACGCCTCGGGTAGCGCGTGCACTAGCTGGGGCAGGCCCAGAAAACACAGGGGCATCGCCACGAACTCGTCCAAAATCACCCCGCCGGGATCGCGCACGCCCAAGCGGAACTCGGCTTCGCCACAGAGCGCCACCGCCAGGTAGCCGCCGAACAGGCTCAGCAGGATCGTGGCGATGAAGAGCGCGGCGGGCGATTCGAACGGATGGGCGGGCGAACCGCCGAAGCGCAAAAACACCACCACGAAATAGAGCCAGCCGGCGAGCGAACCCCAGGTGCCCGGGGCCGGCAGCCGCCCGAGCGGCCCGAGCATCGCCAGAGAATAAACCGCCGGGGTCGGCAAAAACCGGGGCCAAACCGGTTGGGTGAACTTCATGCCGCCCGCCCGCTAATCGGTCTCGGCGAAGACCACGTTCTTGTACCGGGCGATGTACCGCCAGCCCGACCAGACGGCCAGCGCGGTGCCCACCCAGAAAATGCCCTCGCCGATCCGGTGGATGTCCATGCTGAGGGAGGTCAGGTCGTGGCCGGCGAGCCGGCTGCCATCGCGCCGGACCGCCGGAGCGAGCAGCAGAAAACCCAGCGCGATCAGTTGCGTAATCGTCTTGGATTTGCCGCCGTTGTCGGCGGAGACGATCACGCCCTTGGAGGCCGCGACCATCCGCATGCCGGTGACCAGAAACTCCCGCACCAGGGTGATGAGGGCGAGCGCCAAGGGAATATCCTGGTGGGGCCGGCCGACGAAGGCGATCACCAGACCCAGGACCATGATCTTGTCCGCCAGCGCATCCATCAGCTTGCCGAAGGCGCTGACTTGGTTGCGGGTGCGCGCCAGGTAGCCGTCCAGCCAATCGCCGCCGGCCGCCGCGATGAACAGCAGGAACGCAAGGACGGCCGCGCCGGTCCATTCGCAGTACATCAGCCAGACGATGATGAACATCGTCGGGATTCGGGAGAGGGTGATCGCGTTCGGAAGGTTCATGGACCGGAGCCCGGCGCAGCCCCAGCAGTTCACTCCCCGCGCCTGCGAATGCAAGTGCGTAAGAATGGATTGAGCGGCGACGGCCTTTCGGATTGGGTGGCGCACACCACCCATGCGCCACTGCATTTATCCGGGCACATTCGACCCGATCACCTACGGCCACCTCGACGTCCTGGGTCGGGCGGCCAAGCTTTTTGACCGGGTGACCGTCGCGGTGGCCCACAACCCGGGCAAGGCCCCGCTGTTTTCGACGGAAGAGCGGATCGCCATGATCCGGCCCAACACCACGCCCTGGCCCAATGTCGTCGTGACGGAGTTTCGCGGCCTCCTGGTGGATTTTGCCCGCGAACTCGAGGCCGACGTCATCATTCGGGGTCTGCGCGCCTTGTCCGATTTTGAATTCGAGTTCAACATGGCCCTGATGAACCGCCACCTGCACGCCGGCATCGAGACGCTGTTCGTGATGCCCAACGAGCAGTTCAGCTATACGAGTTCGAGCTTGGTCAAACAGGTGGCGCAATACGGCGGGGACATCGGCCACTTCGTCCCGCCCAATGTCGCGACCGCCCTGCGCTCGGCCTTCCGGCGCGGGTCCCGGCTGAGTTAAATGCGCGGTCGCGGCACGATCGGCGGCTGGATATTTCTGCGGCTGCTGGCGATCGTCCACGG
>CAZWMF010000502.1:0-2973 GCA_964634535.1 uncultured Opitutaceae bacterium
TCGTATTCCTCGACGTGGCTCGGTGCAAAGCCGGCGAAGCGATAGGAGGACTTCTTGCCGCAGTTGCGCTTGCGGTCCTGGTCGGAGCCTTCGCGGAAATAATCCAGGGTCCCGGCCCGCAGCTCCTGGGCAAGGCGCGCCAGCGGGTAGCCGAGGGAGGCGATCCACTGGCAGACATTCGCCTGGGCGGAGTTGAAGTCCCGCGCCAGCTCGCGCGTCCGCCCGGTCGGCAAGGCGGGATGGTGGCGGAGCAGGCGCTTCATTCCGTCGCTGAATTCGTAGTTCGACATGATGTGGTTCTCCGGGCGGGTTCAGAATTCCGACTGCACCGTGCTGAAGAATTCTTCCCTGCCACAACGAACGGACCGATGCGCCGCCGAGTGAATGATTTCCTGTTCAATTCTCGTTCAAAAACTCCTGGGCGGAAACGCCCAGTTCGGACCGGGAGCGCACCCCAGCAAACGGGGGCGGCCCGCCTGGGCGCCAGACCTGGATCCAATCGGCCCGCCGGCCCGAAACTTGAGCGCCCGGAGCGCCCCGCCGCCGGCCGGGGCTCAGGGATTGACGTGCTGGACCTCGTAGGTCTGCTGCACCACCGGCGAGGGCGTGTACCACGAGAGCGCCGACTGGCTGGGCACCGCCATCGTCTCAAAATTGTAGCTCGTGATGCCGCTGGTCACCGTGACCTGCGTCGTCGGGCTGTAGTACCACGTGACGCCGTTGTCGGTGCTGACCCCCGCCCGCAGCGTCCAAACGCCCGTCGTCGGGAAGGTGACGCCAACCGTGCGGCTGCTGAATCCGCCCGAGACGTTGGCCACGTTGACGGTCCAGCTGCCGCTGGTGGAGATCCACTCGACCGAGTGCAAGGTCAGGTTGTTCAGCGGCGCCGTCGCCGTGCTGGTCACGGTCAGCGGCGAGCCGGTGTAGGCCGTCCCCGGAGCGCTGATGGTTGCGCTGGGCGGCTGGTTCGGGTTGACGCCCAGCCCCTGCAGGTTGAATTGCGCCACCGGGTTGTTGGGATCGTTGGACACCGCCGTCAGCAGTCCCGTGCGCTGCCCGAGGGCCGTCGGGGCGAAGGTCACCGTCACGCTGTAGGACTGGCCGGCCGCGATCGTGAAGGGCAGCGCCACCGTCGGCTGGAAATCGCCCGTCGTCGTCAGCGCCGTCACCGTCTCGGGCGTGTTGCTGTTGTTGACGAAGACCGCGGGCATGGTCGAGGTGGTCGGGGTGATATTGGGCTGCCCGCTCGCCACCGCGTTGGGGAAGATGATCGTGCCGAGCTGCTCAGGCGTCGTCGGGCCGTTGTAGAAGGAGGCGGACACCGTCTCATCGCCGGTCATCGTGACCGTGGTTTGCGCCGCGTTCGGATCGGCCACTCCGTCGCCGCTCCAGCCGGTGAAGACGTAGGCGCCGGCCGGGCTGGCGCCGATCGGGACGCTCTCGCCCAGGTCGTACGTCCCGCTGCCGGTGGCCGACCCGCCGGCCCCCGCCACCACGGTCAGCGTGGCCTGCTGGACAAACTCGGCCACGATCGTCTGGTTGGAATTCATCACAATCGTCGTCTGGGGACTGCCGGGGGCCGCCGCGGCCGAACCGTCCGGGCCGCCCCAGCCGTTCGTGCGGTAGCCGGGGTTCGCCGTCTCGGAGATCGTGACCACGGTCCCGGGCGCGTAGATCCCGCCGCCGAAGAACGTGCCGCCGGCCGGCGGGGAGCCGGTGATGGTCAGGGTATAAGTCTGGGTGATGTTGATCGTCAGCGTCGCCGAGCCGGTGGCGCCCGGATTCGAAGCGGAGATCGTGCAGGTGAAGGTGCCGGCTGCAGTCGGGGTGCCGGTAAGGATTCCGGTCGTGGGATCGAGGGTCAGCCAGGACGGCAGTCCCGAGGCGCCGAAGCTCGTCGGCGAGCCGGTGGCGGTGATCGTGTAGCTGAAGGGCTCGTTCAGCTGCCCGGTGACAAACAGCGGCGGATTGATGACGGGAACCGGATAGACGATGAACGGCAGATTCTGCGTCGCCGAGCCGCTGCTGTTGGTCGCGGTCAGAGTCGAGGACCACGATCCGAGCGTGGTCGGAGTGCCGCTGATCAGCCCGGAGGGCGCCATCGAGATGCCGAGCGGAAGGCCGGTCGCGCTGAAGGTTGGCGAATAGGTGGCGGTCGCCGTGAAGGAGTATGGCTGCCCGACCACGAGGACCTGCAAATTGTTCGGACTGGTGAAGACCGGCGGGGTCAGGAGCGTGAAATTGGCGGTGACCGTCTGGTTGCCCGTCAGGTTAACCGTGGTCGACGCCGAATTGGCATCGGTGACGCCCGGCCCCGTCCAACCGGCGAATTGATAGCCGCTCGCGGGCGTGGCGCTGATGGTGGGGTTCGTGCCGAGGTCGTAGCTGCCTCCCCCACTCGCGGTGCCGCCGGCGCCGGCGACCACCGTCAGCGTGCCCTGCTGCACAAACTGAGCGACCAGACTGCGGTTGGACCACATGAGGATTGTGGTGGAAGCGCTCGTCGGCGAAGCGGTCGAGGCGCCGTCCGGCCCGCCCCACCCGCTGGCGCGATAGCCCGGGTTCGCCGTCTCCGCCACGGGTACGGTGGCTCCGGCGTCGAAGGTCCCGCCCGCCGAATAGGTGCCGCCGGCCGATGGCGAACCGGTAATCGTCAGAGTGTAGGTCTGGGTGACCGTGATCGTGAGCGTGGCGGTCCCGGTGGCCCCCGGATTGGAGGCCGAGATAGTGCAGGTGAAGGTCCCCACCGCGGTCGGCGTGCCCGAGATCACCCCGGTCGCGGTATTCACGGACAGCCACGACGGCAGGCCCGTGGCGCCGTAGCCGGTGGGCGAGCCCGTGGCCGTGATCGTGTAGCTGAACGGTTCGTTCAGTTTTCCGGACACAAACAGCGGCGGATTGATCACCGGAATCGGATAGACCATGAACGGCAAGCTCTGGGTCGCCGTGCCGCTGCTATTGGTCGCCGTCAGG
>CAZWMF010000502.1:2983-3346 GCA_964634535.1 uncultured Opitutaceae bacterium
CGCCGGTGCTGGCCATTGTCACCCCCGGCGGCAGGCCCGTCGCACTGAAGGTCGGCGAATTTGTGGCCGTCGCGGTGAAGGAATACGCCTGCCCAAGCACCAGGATCTGGAGATTGTTGGGGCTGGTAAAGACCGGCGGAGTGAGCGGCGCAAAATTCGCAGTCACCGTCACGTTGGACGCCGGCACATCGACCGTCGACGAGGCGGAGGCGGGATTAGCCACCAAGTTGGCGATTCCGCTATTGGTCCAGCCGGTGAAACGATAGCCGCTCGACGGCGTCGCCGTGATCGGAGCGTTGGTCGAGACGTCGAAGGTGCCCGAACCCGTCGCCGTGCCGCCGGTTCCGGCGACCACGGTCACGG
>CAZWMF010000503.1:0-3346 GCA_964634535.1 uncultured Opitutaceae bacterium
ACAGGTCGCGCACGGCGGTGAATTCGCCAAAGCGCTTGGCCAGACCGTTGACCTCAATCATGAGCTTCGGGGAATAGGCGAAAGCCTGGGATTCAGCAAGCTCGGCGAAACGCGGAGATTTTGCGCAACCATCGCGGAGGCGGGACGTCTTATCGGCCGATCGCCGCCGCAGTTGCTATTATTCCCGGATGACGTTTATGCACCATGCCAAAAAATCGCTCTTCGCCGCGCTCGCCCTCGGGCTGACCGCGGCCGCTCCGTTTGCCTGCGGCCAGGACACCCCCCCGCCGGCTCCTGCTCCCTCCGACGCCGCCCCCGCCGACCAGCCGCCCCCGCCGCCGCCGAAAGGCAAGAAGGGCCGCGACCAGATCCGCGCGGTCCTGACCAAGATCGACAACCTCACCGACGACCAGAAGGCGAAGATCGCGGACATCCAGAAGGACACCATGGCCAAGGGCCGGGACATCCGCAACGACACCACCCTTTCCGACGACGAGAGGCGGGAGAAGACCACGGCCAACACGAAGGCCGGCCTGGATCAGATCCGCGCCCTGCTCACGCCCGACCAGCAGAAGCAGTTTGACGACGCGGTGGCCTCCCTGGGCCGCCGCCGCAAGCGCAGCGCCGACGGCGATGCCGGCGCTCCTCCGCCTCCTCCGCCCGCGGACGGCTCGGCGCCGCCCCCGCCGCCGTCCCAGTAACATCCCCTTGTCAGGGTTGGTGTGTGCCGCCGCGGATAGCAGCCCGCGGCGGCACTTTTTTTGGTGGCGGCGGCGGCGCCGCAACCGGGGCATGCGCTGGGACGAAGCGGGCGCCCGGAAAAGCCGGTCAAGCCGTCGCCATCGTCTCCACAAACCCGGTCGCAGCCAGGTCGCACAGGTGCGCGATCAGCTTGGAGAGGGATTCGCGGGACGGATTGGTCATCAGGCTGAATTGAATCCAATTGCGCGCGATCAGGTAGCCGCTGCGGTGGCTGGTGAGGAAGCCGCGGTGCTCGAGGATCGAGCCGACGTCGCTGGTGCGCACGGCCGCCGGCAGCTGCACCGTGACGATGATCGGCGAGGCGTGCGGCTCGCTCGCGCAGAGCGCGAACCCGGCGGCCCGCAGTTCGGCGCGGAACCAGTGCGCCAGGGAGCCGTCGCCGCACCGGCCGGCCGGCAGGCGCTCGACTTCGGCGAAGGCCACGTCGAGGGCGGTGAGCAGATTCGAGGAATGGGTGAACGGCGTCCCGTCGCTGTCGGCCCAGAGGCCCAGGTCGAGGTAACGGGGGAGGTCCGGCCGGGGGGCCGGCTTGTCCTGATGGAAAACGAGCGCCAGGCCCGGATAGCCGGCCAGGGCCTTGCCGCTGGTGGCGGTCGCCAGGTGCACGTCGGTCAGGTCGACATCCACCGCGCCGATCGAGCTGATGCAGTCGACGCACAGCTTCAGGCCGCGCTCGCGGGCGAGGCCCTTGACCATCTCCAGGTCGTTGAGGACGCCGGTCGAGGTCTCGTGGTGGACCACCCAGAGCCAGCCGGGGGAGGGGACCTGCGCCAGGGCCTCCTCGAGATCGGCCCGGGTGGGAATGGAGCCCCAGGGCTGGCGGGCCCAGTGAAACTCCAGGCCGGCGCGGCGGGCATGGTCGGCCAGGCGCTCGCCGAACTCCCCGGAAGAATAGACCACCCCGGTTTGGCCGAGCCCGGCGATCTGGCCGGCGACCACGTCGTTGGCGAGGGAGCCGCTGCCGACCATGATCTGGACGTCGGTGGCCTTCGCGTACGCGGCGATGCGGCGGCGCAGGGAGGCCACCTGGGCGAGAAAGGCGGGAGCCCGGTGGGATCCCGGCGGGCGGGCGAAGGCCGCGCGCACCGCCCGGCTCATCGCGACCGGCCCGGGCAGCAGGTTCAGCGGCTCGTCCTCCTCCGTCGCCTCCTCGTGCACGAGGTGGCTGCTCGCCCGCAGGCCGCGGCGCAGGCCGGAAGCGCGGGCGAAATTCTCCAGCGTCAGCGTCATCGGCTGATAGGGGGCCTCGGGGGTGCCCACTTGCGGGCCGAAGGGCTCGAAACCGAGCGCCCGGTACAGGGGCATGCGGCGGACCGCCCCGGAAATCACCGCCAGGTCGTCCCCGAGATCGAGGCAGTACTTGGCTCCGAATTGGAGCAGCTGGACCGGCACCGGACCATTGCGGTAGGCCGGCGAGACGGCGAGCAGCCGCATTTCGACCGGCCGGCGCCCGTGGGGAATCCAGCGGTCCAGGTCCGGGAGCTTCGCATCCAGGGAAAACGGGCGGCGCCGGCGGGCCGCCATCATGGCGATCACCCGTTCGCCGCGAACCCCGATAAAGTAGGTGTTCTCGGAGTGAAAGCGGTCCACCAGCCGCCCGGTGGGGCTGGGCGAATGCTGGGGAATTTCCTCTACGAACGTCTGATAGTTGAGCCGATGAATCTGCTCGAACTCGTCCGGGGTCGTGGCGATTTTAAAAACCGTAGTCGGCTCCATGGGTTGCGTGAAAGATAAGCCGGCGATCATTTACCGATATGCTCCCGGTGCGCAAGCAGGACCAGCAGCCAGGCAAGAAGAAGTGACAAACGGGCGGGAAAATTTCCTAGGAGATACCAGCCGAGCGGCAGGCTGGCAACGAAGGCGACGGTCCTAGCGATAAACCATTTGTTCAGAAACGCTAGCGAAATAAAGCCGGGAATCCAGGCCAGCGGGACTATGGCCCAGTGGTAGGCGAAGCAGGCGCCCATCAGCGTGGAGGCGCCGCGGCCGCCCCTAAACCGAAGCCAAATCGGCCAGATGTGGCCAGCCACAACCGCCGGGCCGGCCAGCGCCGCCCACGGCTGTTCGGGGGCGAGCCACCGGGCGGCGAGCACGGCAGCTAGCCCTTTGAGGGTGTCGAGGATCAGCACCCAGGCGTAAGCCTTCTTGCCCAGCACGCGGGCGGCGTTGGTCGCCCCGGTCGCGCCGCTGCCCTCGTTGCGCAGGTCGATGCCGGCCCGGCGCCGGACGAGCCACCAGCCGGGCGAGAGGCTGCCCAGGGCATACGCCGCGGCGACCAACAAGGGCACTTGCCATACCGGCGGGACAGCGTGAAGCATCGGGAGGCTGGAAGTTGGATGGATTATCCGGCGACGTCAAAAACCGAAAAACGCCCGGCCGGGCGGGTCGCCGGTGGTTTGGGGGCGTGACACGGCCGCCAAATCGGCGTAGGCTGCCGGTGATGATGCGTGCGGTTTTATTCTTCCTGGCGATCACGGCCTGCGGGACAGCCGCGGAGCCCGCGGCGGGCCCCCTCGAGGCGCAATTGGCCGCGGCGGTGCAAGCCGATCGGGTCACCGTGGTGCATCTGTGGGCGCCGTGGTGC
>CAZWMF010000504.1:0-3335 GCA_964634535.1 uncultured Opitutaceae bacterium
GGGCACCGCGAAAATGGGCCCGGGATAGTGCTCCAACGGTTCGTAGACCTGGCTAAAATAGTATTCGGACTGGCCAAAATCGTAGACCAGGTCGCCCAGGTGAAAGAGAAACGACGGGATGTCGTTGCCCTTGGACGTGACGCAGTCGCTCACCAGGTGATCGGCCACGCTGGTCTCATTCTGGTATTTGCTGCCCTGCGACGCGCCCGAGTCGCCGATCATGTGAAAGACCACCCGCCCGTTCTTTTGGATGGCCGCCGCCATCGCGGTCCCGCGCGGGCCCAGGGCCGCGAGCGAGAATAGGTCGCCCGGGTTGCCCCGCATCGGCGAGTACGCAGTCACCTGCGTATGGAGCAACGGTTGGATTTGGTTGTAGACCGAAGTCACGGTCGCCGGGTTCTCGAACTGGGGCGGAACGTTGGGGGCGTTAACATCGTCCTCGCCGAAGATCGGCCCGGCGAGGGTGGTGGGCTGGGAGGCCTGCAAATTGCGGCCCGGAGCCGCCAGCTTGATTTTGGCCGGCTTCTTCTTGCTCACGCGGGCGGGGGGACGCCGGGGTTTGGATTTCTTGGGGCTCATGGCACCGTCCATGCGAACGGCAATCCCCCCCTTTTAGGTATCGAGTAGTTGCCACTTTTAAGTTGAATCTGCGCCCTTGACTCGCGAGGTCGATGCCTGCGAGTTGGGTCCGGTTTGCGCCGCGGTCGGTGGATCGCTGCATCCGACTGGAACAAACTGCCGTAGAAGGGGACGCAACCTGATTGGTTGATTTCCCTCGCATGAAAACCCTTTTCCGCGGCGGACCCCTGCTGGTTCTCGTCCTCGGTCTGCTCCCGGCCGGATTTGCGGCCATTTCCCCCACATCCACGATCACGGCCGTCACCGTCTATACCGATCGAGCCGTCGTCACCCGAATGGCCGTGGTCGATGTGAACGCCGCCGGTCCCACCGACATCGTGTTCGAGCGGTTGCCCGCCGCGCTCCTGACCGATTCCCTCCAGGTTGCCAGTTCGGGCACGGTCCCGGTGACGATCCTCGACGTCTCGGCGCAGAACGTCGTCGCGGCCCACGCCACCGACGAGCGGGTGCAGGCGCTCCAGGACGAAATCCAAGCGATCCAAACCAAGCGCAACGCCTTGGCCGACCAGGGTGCGGTACTCAAGGACCAAGGGGCCGCGCTCGACCGGATCGAGATCGCCGGCACCCCCAATCCGACAAGGGATTCCCCGCACTTTTCCTTCGATGACGCCGGCAAGCTGCTCGTGTTTCTCGCCGAGCGGCGGGGCAGGCTCGCGTCGGACCAGCGGAGCCTGGACGCGGCCGACGCCGCTCTGGCGCGGCAGCAGACGGCGGTGGAGGACCAACTGGCGCAACTGCGGGCCGACCAGGGTAACATCGCCAAATCGGTAACGCTACACTTGAATGCTGCCGGGGCGGGCCGATTGAATCTCGTTCTGACCTATGCCGTGCCCGACGCGAGCTGGAGCCCCCGATACGATGCCCGGATGGTCTCGACTGAAAAGGCGGTGCAGCTGGGCTGTTTTGGCGAAGTGCGGCAAAGCACCGGCGAGGATTGGAAGGATGTGGCGCTCACCTTGTCGACCGCCCGCCCGGCCCTGGGCGGCGCGCCGGCGCCGCTTTCCACCTGGGTCGTGGATGTCGCTTCGATCCATCCGCAGCCGATGTACTTTGGAGCTCTGCGATTCGATAAGGACGCGCTGGCCGCCAATTCGACCTTGGCCGGAACGCGCGTGCGGGACGAGGCGGTCCCCGCCGTCGTCGCCGGCCGATTCCTTCAAGCCGGCGTCACGAGTGCCGTGACGAGCGCCAGTTTCTCGATCCCGATCCCGGCCAGCGTGCCGAGCGATGGATCGGTCCACCTGGTGCCGATCACCACCCTCCGCCTGGACGCCGTATCCGAATACACGGCGATCCCGAAACAGATCAAAGCGGCCTTCCTGACGGCCCACGTGGTCAACACCTCGGACTATCCCCTCCTGTCCGGCCAGTTGAACGTGTTTCTCGACACGGCCTTTGTCGCGACCAGCCGCCTGATCACGGTGATGCCCGGGGAGAAGTTCGACCTTGCCCTCGGGGCCGATGAAGGCATCGCGGTGGACCGCAAGCTCGATCAACGCCTGACCGAGGAAACCGGTCTCTTGAGCAAGAAGCGGCGGATCACCTACGCCTTCACATTGACGCTCAAGAACCACAAGCCGGTTCCGGCGACCGTGGTCCTCATCGATCAGGTGCCGGTTTCCCGCAACGAAAAGATCGTCGTCACGGTCCTCGCACCGGTCGAATCCGAAAACAAGCCGACGTCCGACGGAACCCTGAAATGGACGGTGAGCCTTCAGCCCGGCGAAACCAAGGAGGTGCCACTGCGCTTCACCGTTGAATATCCGGAAGACCTTCCGGTCATGGGCCTGGATTGAACGGAGCCGTGACGAGATTGTGATTCGCCGCCGGACGGTTGGGACGCGGGCAACCCCAGGCCAACCGGGCGCGGTCCGCCAAGTTGTCGGCTTCCGGCCGTTCGCCGGCCGGTGCGATGCGCCGATCAATTCAAAAAGTGCAGCCGATCGAGGTGCGAGGCCGTCTCGGATGAAATCAACCCAAGCCGTTCCAGGTCCGAATCCGACTTGGCATAGGTCTGCAGAAAGGCCGAGAGCACCTCGGCCTTTTCTTTCGGATAGTTTGCGGTGCGATAACAGGCCGCCAAGGCCTGGAGTGATTGATCGGGATCGTAGCCCGCATCGGTGATCGGATCGATGAACACCTTCTTGAGCGCCGCCTTCCTCGCGTCGTCGGTCGAGGCCGTGTCCTGGCCTTCGGCGACCACCGTGTGATCGGCCGAACTGATCGACGCCATGATCACTTCCACATCGCCCCTTTCCGCGCTCATGACGCCTCGGGTGCAACCCCCGAGAAAGGCCGCGGCCAAAATCGCCGCGCCCAAGCCAGAAATCTGTCCGAGAGCCATTCCTCGACGCTTCATGGTTTCCCAGAGTTTAGCATCGACCGTTCGAAATCCGGCGGACCATTAAATTCCTGAATATTATCGCATTTCTACTTAAACCGAAACACGTTGCGAAAAACCCTTATCCGGTATCCCCGTCCAGTTAGGCTAGGTTTGCCAAGGACACCGCATTCGCCCTCCATTTCCCGACTTGTTCTCCTCCCCGGAAAGGCACCAACGCCGCAATGCCGCCCACTGGCTCGAACTGGCCGGCCAGGTCTGGGCCCGCCGCCGCGACCTCTTGAGCGGCGCGGACCAAGCCGATCTGACCGCCCGGCGGGCCGATCTGCGACGCGATCTTGAAGCCCGGGCCGAC
>CAZWMF010000505.1:0-3333 GCA_964634535.1 uncultured Opitutaceae bacterium
CGGCTGGATCGCCGCGGGCACCGCGCTCGCGAAGCGCCGCGACCACCCGCACGACGCCCCGCACCTGATCCTCCTGCCCGAGGTCCCCTTCAACCAGGAAAAGGTCCTCGAGGACGTCCGGCGGGTGCTCAAGCGCGAGAAATACTGCCTGATCGTGGTCGCCGAAGGCCTCGTGGACGCCGACGGCAACTACCTGGCGGCGGATTCCGCGACCGATGCCTTCGGCCACGCCCGGCTGGGCGGGGCGGGCGACGCCCTGGGCGAAATCCTCGAGGCGCATCTGCCCGGCACCAAGGTGCGCGTGGCCCGCCCGGGCCTGATCCAGCGCGCCGCCGCGCATGCCGCCTCGAAGACCGACGCGGACGAGGCGTTCATGGCCGGCCAGGCCGCCGTGCGCGCCGCCGTCAATGGCGAGAACGAGAAGATGGTGACCTTGATCCGCGGCGAGGCCGACCACTACACCTGTGAGACCGGACTCGCGCCCCTCAGCGAGATCGCCAACGGCGTGAAAAAACTGCCGCGCGAATGGATCAACGAGGACGCGGTCAGCATGAACTACCAATTTCTGCGGTATGCCCAACCCCTGGTACAGGGCGAGATCACGCTGCCGTACGAGAATGGCGTTCCGATTTATGCCAGGCTCGACAAGGTCCGGGTCGACAAGCTGCTGGCTCCGTACGACGTCTGATCGCGGGCGGCGGGGATCGCGCCCCGCTCCAGCGGCGCCCGGTCGGCGATCGGCCCTCCTGAGCGGATGAGCACCCGTCCGGCACCCTCCGTCCGGCGGCGCGCCTGGCTGGCGATCGGCCTCATCTTGGCGCTCGGCTTGGCTGTGGCCGGCCGCTGCGCCGGACCCGACGGGCACGAGCGCACCGCCCTGGCCCAGGCCGTGGGCCGCTTTCATCCCCTCATCGTCCATCTGCCGATCGCCCTGCTCGCGCTCGTGCCGGTGCTGGAACTGGCGGGCCGTTCCCCTCGGCGGACCCATCTGCGCAGCAGCGCCGGTTTCGTGCTCGATCTGGCGGTCGTCGCAACCTTCGTGGCCGCCATCGACGGCTGGCTGCTCGCTCGATCCGGCGGATACGCCGGAGCCCTCGTCGTGCGGCACCTGTGGGGCGGGGTTGGATTAGCCGCCATCGGGCTGGCCGCCGCCGGACTGCGCGGCGAACGCGACGGGCGTCCCGGCCTCGCCTACCATCTCGTCCTCCTGGCGGCCCTGGGCACGCTGCTCTGGACCAGCCACCAAGGCGGCTCGCTTACCCACGGGGAAGGCTATTTGACCGCGCGCTGGCCCGAGCCGGTGCGCGCGTGGCTGGGCATGAACGCCCCGGCCCCGGTCCGCCAGCCGGGACCTCCGACTGGGCCGGCCGCAACCCTCTATGCGGCACGGATCCAACCGATTTTGCAAAAAAGCTGTGTCTCCTGCCATGGACCGGCCAAGGTGCGGGGCGGCCTGCGGCTGGACACCTATGCCGCCCTGATGGCGGGCGGCGAGGACGGACCGGTCGTCCTGCCCTGGCGGCCCGAGGACAGCGACCTGATTCGGCGGATCACGCTGCCACCCGACGACGACGACTTCATGCCGAGCAACGGCCGGAACCTGCTCACCGCCGACCAGATTCAGCTGCTCGAGCGCTGGGTGGGCGCCGGCGCATCGGATCGCGAACCCGCGGAAGCGGGCAGCCCCACGCGTCCGCGCCCACGGACGAAAGTCGGCCCGATCCCGGGCCAAGCGGCGGCGGCGTCCGCGGGTTCCTAATTCGTCGGGAGAACGCTCAGGTTCCGCGCCGATTGCCGAACAGTTCGATATGCAGGCGGTGGGCGTACCGGTAGCCCCGCTGCTTGCACGCTTCGACCAACCACTCGGAACGTCGGCGGAGCGCCTCGAGCGTGATCCCCTCGGGCATGAGCATCACCGACGCCGGTGGGATGTCCCGACCGAGCGAACGGATCATCCCGGCCACTTCGTCCAAATCGGCGGGCTGGGAAATCACGAATTTGAACTGGTAGGCGTAGCCGCCGTCGAGCCAGGCCCGCACGACGTCGGGCTGCCAGCGGGTCGCCTCGTGGCGTTTCCGCCACGCCGGGTGCTGGGCGGCTTCCGGCGCGGAATTGAGCAGTTTGGGCGACAGCGACGCGAGGTCGCAGGCGATGCCCTCGGGCGGGATCGTCGCCGCGGTCTCGATCGTGATGTGATAGCCCGCCTCGCGCAACGCCAAGGCGAGCACCGCCAGGCCGGGGGCGATCATGGGTTCGCCCCCGGTCAGGACGACGTGGCGGGCCCCCGCATGGCGTTGCACCGCGGCCACGATGTCGGACGGACCCAGCGGCGCGCCTTCCGGGTTCCACGACGCATAGGGCGTATCGCACCAGGCGCAGCGCAGATTGCAGCCGCTCGTGCGCACGAAGACCGAAGGCACGCCGGCCAGCCCGCCCTCGCCCTGCAGGGAATAGAAGATCTCCGAAACCAGCATGGCTCAAGCGCGGCCGGACGCCGGCGGCGGTTTCGGAGGCAGGGGGCCCTGGTCCGCGTATTCGGTCGGATCGGCGAGCCCGGCCACCTGAAAGGCTTCGCGCCGTTCGACGCAGGTGCCGCACCGGCCGCAATGCACCCGGCCGCCACGGTAGCACGACCAAGTCTGGGCGAAGTCGACGCCGAGCCGCGCACCGGCCGCCACGATTTCGCTTTTGCGCAGCGCGATGAACGGGCGCTCGAGGCGGACGCCGGCGTAGGTGCCGAGCCGCATGGCCTCGCCCATCGCCCCCATGAATCCCTCCCGGCAATCGGGGTAGACCGCATGGTCGCCGGCATGCGCGCCGATCACGAGGCCAGCGGCGCCGCGGCTTTCGGCGAAGCCGGTCGCCAGGGAAAGGAAGATCGCATTGCGAAACGGCACGACCGTCTGCTTCATCGAGGACTCTTCGTAGTGGCCATCCGGCACGTCGGCGCCGCCCTGGAGCAGGGCCGAGGAAAACAGGCGCTGGATGACCGGCAATTCGATCGTTTCGTGCGCGATTCCCAAGCGGCGGGCGTGCGCGATCGCGCAGGGAATCTCGCGAGCGTTGTGCTTGGCGCCATAGTCGAAGCTGAGCGCGGCCGCGACGCCGCCTCGCGACGCGGCCCAGTAGAGGGCGGTCACCGAGTCGATGCCGCCGGAGCAGAGCACGACCGTGTTCATGGGGGGGATCGCGGCATAAACGGCGCCGTAGCGCAAGACGATGCGTGCTACGGCCAGGCGGCGGAAATGGACAACTCCGGTCGCGGCTCCGCTCGAATCTAGTAAGCCCTCCCGGGGCAAGCTTCGCAATACCCAGATGACCGCCAATCCGGAC
>CAZWMF010000506.1:0-3325 GCA_964634535.1 uncultured Opitutaceae bacterium
CGCTGGGGTGCAGCTTGTTCTTCCCCGCCGCCCTGTTGACCTCCTACCTGTTCTTTCTCGGAGGGCTGTTCATCATCGGGCTCGGACTGGCGATGCTGCAGATCGCCTGCAACCCCTACGTGACGATTCTCGGGCCGGAACGCACCGCCTCGAGCCGGCTCAACTTGTCCCAGGCCTTCAATTCGTTCGGCACGACCATCGGACCGATCATCGGCGGCTTCCTGATTTTCACCTACTTCATGACCAAGAACGCCGCCCCGGCCGACTCGGTCAAGCTACCCTATTTGGGCTTCGCGGGCATCTTCCTTCTCCTGGCGGTCTTCTTCAAGTTCGCCCATGTGCCGAGTTTCACCAACACCGAGAACCTGCCTCGCGGGGCGGGCGCACTCAAGGTGCCCCACACCGTGCTCGGCATGCTCGCGATCTTCATGTACGTGGGCGGCGAAGTGACCGTGGGCAGCTCGATCGTAAACGTTTTGGGGACCAAGCCGCTCGGCGGCCTGGGTCACGAGGACGCCAGCCGGTATCTCTCGTTCTACTGGGGCGGCCTGATGATCGGGCGATTCATGGGCGCCTTTGCCTTGAGCGAACTGCGCGGCTGGCTCAAGCGCGCCTTGGTCATCGGCGTTCCCGCCCTGGCCTTCCTCATCATTCTGAACCTGCCGCGCATCGGCCTCCTCCTGCACCAGGACTGGCCCGCCGCCGCCGGACTGTGCAGCTTCGACAACGTCTGGCGCTACGGCGTCCTCCTGGTGGTTCTGGTCGTCGCCTTTTTTGCCGGCGCCTCGCGTCCGCAGCGCATGCTGGCCTTGTTCAGCGCCTTGATCATCGCGCTCCTCTTGGTCGGCATCACGGCGACCGGCGACACCGCCAAATGGGCGATTCTCGGCATCGGCCTCTTCTGCTCGGTGATGTGGTCGAACATTTTCGCCCTGGCGATCGACGGGCTGGGCCTCCTGAAGAGCCAGGGCTCATCCCTCCTCGTCATGGCGGTCGTCGGCGGCGCCGTATTGCCTCCGATCCAGGGAACGCTCGCCGACCACTTTAACATCCAAGTCTCCTATGTGGTGCCGATGATCGCGTTCGCCTATATCGCCTTCTACGGCCTCTATGGGTACCGCGCGGGCCGGCGCGCGAAGGGCTAGGTCCGCCGCCGTCTGCGCACCGCGACCACGCGATCCGACCGGCGGCGTTCGGCCGCGGCCCGATCCATCGACCCGCCCGCCGATCCGGCTCGTCCGTCTCCCGCCATTTACGCGCTGGCGATTGGGCTTAGTTTAGCCAACACGTCGTCGGTCGAACCGATTTCGCCGATTCGCGGGAAGATGATCCGCAGGGCCCGGTCGTGCGCGTCGGCATTCATGTCGGTCATGGCGTCGGCGACGAAGGCCAGATTGTACGCCCGTTCCCAGGCGTCGCGGGCCGTCGATTCGACGCCGATGCTGGTCGAAATGCCGCAGAGCACGATCTGGGTCACCCCCCGCCGGCGCAAATGCAGGTCGAGATCGGTGCCGTAAAACGCGCCCCACTGCCGCTTGTGGATCAAGATGTCCCGTTGGGGGTCGGCTTTGAGTTCATCCGCATACTCGAAGAAATTGGCCGGCCGCGGACCGGACGCCATGGCGGTCTCCACCCGCGTCCGCACCGCGTCGGCCATGTCCGGCGCAAAGCCGACATGGACGAGGACGACGGGCCGGCCCTGCGCGCGAAACGCGTCCGCCAACCGAACCGCATTGGCGAGCACGGTCTTCGCCGGGTGAACGGTGGGCAAGCCAACGATACCTTTTTGCAAGTCGATGACCACGAGGGCCGTGCGGGGATCGAGCGCGGTGATGGGCATGCCGGACTATATCTCAATCCCTCCCGGATGCGCAAGCGGAGTCAAACAAGCCCCGCGCCCCAATTCACAAAAAACGCAGGGTTGCCCGCGTTCCGCCGGCCTACAGTCTAGGCCAGGAGGCACCCCATGGCATTCGTCAAATCCACCGATCGACGCTACGAGCACATCATCCAAATCTGCTGGGGCCTGATCGCGGCAAAGAGCGTCCTCGTGGTCTGGCTCGTGCAACGCTACGCCATGCCCTTTCACCCCTTGTGGGTGATCGGGCCGACCGTGGGCCTGGCCGCCGTCGCCACCGCGCTGTTCTACCTCCATCGCGAGTAGGCGAAACCGTGCCCTTCCGAATCTGCAAGACCTTCGAGATCGAGAGCGGACACATCCTCTCCAAGAACTCGGATCACTGCCAATACCCGCACGGCCACAGCCGGACGGTCGAAGTCGTGCTGGTCGCCGACCGGTTGGACGCCAACGACATGGTCTGCGATTTTCGGGCGGTCAAGGAGGCCCTGCGCGATTTCCTGAATTCGTGGGATCACGCCCTGTGCCTGAACACGGACGATCCGAACTTCGCTTTTTTCGAGCGCACGTATGGCGCCCGCATCATCCCGTTTCGGCGGATCGATCCGACGACGGAAGTGATGGCGCAGACCGTCCACGGTCAATTGAAACGCCGGCTCGCCGAGGCGACCGGGGGAGCCTATCCCATTCCGCCGGACGTCCGCATCGAGCGCGTGCGCGTCACGGAAACCCGCTCGTCCTGGGCGGAATACTTCGAATAGCGCCCGCGGGCGCCGTTCGCCGCGTTGGAAACGCCCTCGCCCACGGGTGAAGCTGGCCAACCGCCGGGTTTCGGCATTATAACGGGCGGCGTGGACCAGACTGGAGACGCGATTGCAGCGGCCGAGGCGGCCCCTTCGGGCGCCGCGGAACGCCAGCGGCTGATTACGCGGCTCCTCGCCCGGCTGGCCCATGAGATCCGCAATCCGCTCAGTTCCCTGGATATTCATGTGCAGCTGCTCGAAGAGGACCTGGCGGGCCTCGCGCCGGCCGCGCGCGACCGGCTGTCGGGACGCCTGAAAATCATCCGGGGTGAACTGCAGCGGCTCGACACGATCGTCCAACAATATGTGAACCTGGCCGGGCCGTCCCCGGCCAATCGGCAGACGGTCGACGCGGGCGGCGTCGTGCAGCAAGTCTGCGAACTGCTCCAGCCCGAGGCGGCCGCGCGCGGCATCGCGATCGAAACCGGGGTCGAGCCACCCGTCCCGAGCCTATCGGCCGATGCGGTGCAACTGACGCAGGCCCTGGTCAACCTGGTGATCAACGCGATCCAGGCGGTCGAGCGCGACGGGCGGGTCGCGGTGAGCGCGCGCTTCGGCGAGGGCGGGACCGCGGTGCTCTTTGAAGTGTCCGACAGCGGCCCGGGCGTTCCGGCGGCGAAGCGCGCGGCCGTGTTCGAGCCGTTCTTTACCACCAAGACCGAAG
>CAZWMF010000507.1:0-1435 GCA_964634535.1 uncultured Opitutaceae bacterium
ACGCCGCCGATTTCGCAGAACGCCATTTCGAACGGCGGGACGGGTCCGACCTACACCTATACGATTACGGCGCCGGCCGGCGGCGGTGCGGTCACGGGGGTCACCTGGACCTACAACGCCGCTTTGGCTCCCTAACGCCGTCTTCGGCTAACCCGCCGGGAGGTTAAACCCATGATCATCGTGCGATCGCTCTTTTCGGTCCTTCGTCGGAGCCGCGGCCTCGGGCCGGGCCGCCGCGCCGGACTGACGACGGTCGAGGCGGTCGGCATGACGATCATTTTAGGATTGATGGCCGGGTTAGCCTACCCGGCCATCTATGGCCTGCGACAATCGGGCCTGGACCAACAGGCGATTGGCGTGGCCCAGACACTGAACCAGGCGCAGCAGACCTATAGCCTGCGCGTCGCCGGGGCCGAGACGAATTGGGAGGCGGTCACCGACTCGTCCGCGAAGTATCAACTGATTTCGCAATACGTGCCGTTTGCCACGGCCCGCCTATCCGATTACGTGCCCGCCGGATACTCGATGACCCTCGGCGCGACCTTGAACACCAAGGTGATCATCGCCGGACCGTCCGGGGCCGCGATCAACTACTGAATCGACCGAGTCCGCGGAGCGGAATTGTCGATTCCCATGCGGGGCAGCCCACCGCCATGAAATCGGTATCCAAATTCGGGCGCAGGGACGGATTCTCCCTGATCGAGGGCATCGGCGGCATGATCCTGTTTGTGATCATGATGGCCGCCCTGACCTACGGATCGGCCAGCCTGTTCAAGTTCCAGGCGCATCCGCAGACGATCTTCAACGGGCAGACCTATTCCCAGGCGCCCAGCTTCGGGGACTTCCGCCAGGCGGTCGACCTCCACCGGCAGTTCGCAGAATCGGTGGACCAGGCGGACAGCCTGCTCGTCTTGGGGGGCCAGCGCAGTCATCCCAATCTCGACCCCAATGGGCCGTCCAGCGCCCTGGCCGAGACCTTTGCCGACACGCTCCTCGTCGCTTCCGAGAACAGCGATCCGTTTCAGGGCTATTCCTCCTGGGATCAGAAGCAGCTTAATGCCTTTCAATTGGATCCCTACCTCACGTCCAACCCGGATCCGGCCGATTTCACAATCCTGACCGTGCAGGGACAATCCCAGGTCACGTCGATCACCCAGCAGCGCCGCTACACCGCCGTACTGAATAGCGAGGCGTCGGTCCTGTACGAAGTGACTTACCAGGCCTACGATTGGTCGAGCGGTTCGGCGGTGGCCGTGCCAAATCCCGTCACCGGGATCCCGCCCACCGCTTTTTATCGAATCTATTATGCGGCGAGCGAGGACACCTGGGCTCAGCGGCCCGGCGTGACGCACTTCTGGTATCGCACGGACACCGTGTGGGATCGCGATCAGGAGGGACCGTCCCGCGTCGTGTTTGCCGATCCGTATGTGCTGGC
>CAZWMF010000507.1:1445-3321 GCA_964634535.1 uncultured Opitutaceae bacterium
CGGACAGGATCCGCAGGCGCAGGTCACCTCGTTCTCCCGCTTCGTATACTTCCTCCCCCAGTTGCGATGAAGACCGCCGGTTCCCCGTTCCGAGACAATCGCGGCATGGCCAGCGTTGCAGTGCTGCTCTTCGCCATGGTCGCCGTCTTCATCATGATGGCGAACTTCCAGCTCAACTACAGCGTCAGCATGAGCGGCGACGCGTTCGATACCTTGAATTCGCGCATCGTCGAGAAGAACGGCATCGCCCAGATCGTCAAGGAGAGCATCCTGGCCGTGGGCGAGACGGCGACCGTCACCAGCACGAATCCGGTGGGCACGGAAATCCAGAACCGGCTGAACAGCATGAATTTCCCGGCGGGCGTCAGCGTGACGGTCAATTCGGTGGCCGCACTGCCCGCCAATCCCTTTTTCCCCTTTGGGACGCCCGCGGCGACCGCGTGGCCCTCCTATTTTTCCACCGCGCCGCGCGGGATTGCCGGGATGGGCGGACTCTTTACCTCGTTGGCGATCCAGGGGCCGGTGGCAGACCTGGGCCGATACACCTTCGCGTTCACCCGTTCGAGCACCCAGGCCCCGGGCGAGGATTGGACCTATTCGGTCAATGCCGACCTGTTTTCCGTGCCGCTGACGAATATTGATGTCGTCGCCTACGGCCTGCCGGCCAGCGGCTCGGTGCCCACGCAGGCGCCGACGGTTCCGCTCGGCACCTTTTCCCAGGGTCTGTCGACCCTGGTGGTCACGTCCAACAATCCGGCCAGCGACCCGACCGCCTATCCCGACCTGTATGCGCCGTCCGGCCAGGAGGTCCTGCCGTACCAATACCGGAACGCGGCCAGTTTTTCGTGGAACGCCTACGAGTACCTGTGGAACCGCACCTATCAGGACGGGCTCATGGCGACGGCCCGGGCGGAAGCCGATCCCGGCAACCAGGCGCCCTCCGTCAGCAATCCCAACCCGGCCTCCGGCGCTCTATACGATTTCTCGAGCGGCAACAATCCGTCGATCGCCGGGCTCACCGCCAACGGCAACGCAATCACGATCGACTGCAGCGCCGTGCAGAGTTCGGTGATCGCCGTCGTCGATTCGGAAGGGGTGGGCAGCGTCACCATCCAGGGCAGCGCGGCGGGCAATCCGGTGAACGGCACCCCGTTCATCCTCCTGATTCGCAACACGGCCGGCGGCCTGGGCCAGACGCAGATCGTCTTTACCGGCAACAACTGCCGTCCGGCCATCTTCTACTTGGAGAACAGCAATGTCGGCTTTGCGGCCGATCCACAAATCCAGGGCGCCCTGTTTCTGGATCCGACGACCGTCGCCACCGGCAGCGTCAGCTGGTACGGCCACCTTTCGTTTTACGCTCCGGCCAACCCGCTGGGCGCATTCTCGATTGCGATGAATGACAGCCCTTCGGTGAAAACCGCCCTGGCGCCGATCGCGCCGCGGGTCCTCCTCGTGTCCACCACCGCCACCAGCCCATGAAAACATCCTTCGCCTCACGGTCCAATGCAGGCTTCACCCTGGTCGAACTCATCGTCGCGTTCGTGCTCTTCAGCATCGCGACCGCGGGAGTGCTCATGATGAGCCGGGCGATGACCGGCCATCGTACGGCGGCCGCTTCGGCGACGCAGCGCAACGCCTACGCGACATTGCAGTCGCAGATTGCCCTTCAGGGCATCAACCCAGCGGTGGTCGGCAATCCCCTGGCCTCGGCCATCAACCAGGCCGGCACCACCGGCACGGTGGTGACCTTGGGCGCGCAAACCGCCCTCACGGTCAAGCGCGGGTCGATGGCGGCGTTCGAGCTGGGCGCGGTCTCCCAGCCCTTGGGCGCCCAGCGCGCGCTGGCCGGCTCGGCGCGGGTGGATGCCGTCAA
>CAZWMF010000508.1:0-3316 GCA_964634535.1 uncultured Opitutaceae bacterium
GATGGCGGTCCTGCAGGAGACGGTGGAATTGTGCGCCGACCGGGGCCAGCCGGTCGACCTGGCCCGGATCCCGAAGGATGACGCCGCGACCTTCGAACTGATGGGCCGGGCCGACACGGTGGGCGTCTTCCAGATCGAATCGCGGGCCCAGATGGCGACCCTGCCGCGGATGCAGCCCAAGACCTTCTACGACGTGGCGGTCGAGGTGGCGATCATCCGGCCGGGTCCGATCCACGGCCAGGCCGTCCATCCCTACCTCGCCCGGCGCGCGGGCAAGGAGCCGGTCACCTACCCGGACCCGCGGGCCGAGCCGATCCTCGCCCGCACCCTGGGCGTGGTCCTGTTCCAGGAGCAGATCCTGCGCCTGGCGATGGAGTTGGGCGGCTTCACCGCGGCCGAGGCGGACGAACTCCGGCGCGCGATCGGCTTCACCCGGTCGCCCGAGCGGCTGCAGCGCATGGAGGCCCGGCTCGACGCGGGGCTGCGGGGCAACGGGGTGGCCGAGGCGGCGCGGGCCCAGATCCGCCAGGCCCTGGCCTCGTTCGCGTTGTACGGGTTTCCCGAAAGCCATGCCCTCAGCTTCGGATTTCTCGCCTATGTCAGCGCCTGGCTCAAGGTGCACCGGCCGGCGGAGTTCTACACGGCGCTGCTCAACTGCCAGCCCATGGGCTTCTACGCGCCGGCCAGCCTCGTGCAGGACGCCCGGCGCCACGGCATGACGGTGCGGCCGGTGTGCGTCGTCGCCTCCGCGCTCGCGTGCACGGTGGAGGGGGCGGCCGCGCTGCGCCTGGGCCTGGGCACGCTGCGCAGCGTGCGCGCGGCCGCGCTGGCCCGGCTGGTCGCCGCGCGCGCGGCCGCGCCCTTCGTCTCCCTGGGCGACTTCCTGCGGCGGACCGAATTCGTCGCGGCGGAGCGGCGGATCCTGGCCGAATCGGGGGCGCTCGACGCGCTGGCGGGCGACCGGCGCAGCGCGCTGTGGCGCGTGGAGGAGGCCGGCGCCCAGCCCGACCTCCTCGCGGGGATGACGGCGGAGGAATCGGGCGATTCGCCGCTCGCCGCCATGAGCCCGCTCGAACGCCTGCAGGCCGATGACCGCACGATGGCGCTCACCCCCCAGGCCCATCCCATGGCCAGCCTGCGGGCGCAGTTGCCCGGATTGCATCGGGCCTGCGACCTGGCCGGCGCGCGCTCCGGCCAACGGGTGCGGGTGGGCGGCGCGGTCATCACCCGCCAGCGGCCCGGCACCGCCAAAGGCTTCTGCTTCATCACCCTGGAGGACGAGACCGGGCACGCCAACGCGGTGGTCGCGCCCGCGCTCTTCGAACGCTGCCGGCTGGTGATCAATCTGGAACCGGCCCTGCTCATCACCGGCCGGGTGCAAAATGAGGATAATGTCATCCATATCCGGGCCGAGCAGATCGAAAAATTGCCCGCCGCCGGCCTGCCGGCCCAGGCCTCGCACGACTTTCGCTGACGTTCAAAAAAATTCACGGGTTTGTGACCCGGCTAAGTCGAAAAAACCGCTAGAATAGCGAAACCTTGCACCCATTCCGGCGTCCTACTCCCCCAACGCACACCTTTTCGACCCCATGACCACCTTCGCTCCCAATCGCCAAGTTCTCGACGAAGACCTGCAGATCGTGCGCGGCACGCTGGCCGCCATCACCGACGACGTTCGGGGGTATTCCCATCGGGCCGCGGAGGCGATCAAGGAGGCCCTGGTCAAGCTCGACGTTGCCCAGCGCGAGATCTCCAGCCAGCGCTGGCGGGACGACGAACCGACCGAGTCGAGCTAGGGAATGTCTGCAGGCCTGGTTCGGCCGCGGCCGGGCCGAGAGCCGTCCGATCGCTGCGTGGGCCGCTCGGGGCAGGGCTTCGAGCCCAGCACTCGCGCGGCCGCCGTGCGCTCGGTCGGCGGCGGCTCCGACATCGGCCGAACCAGGTTTGCCAACATTCCCTAGGATGAACGCCGGCTAGCCGCGAGCCAGCCGGGCGGTGGCATCCGGCAAATCGATACCGGAGACCGCCAGGAGCTTGTGCCGGGAAGTCGCACCGCGGGCCAGCGCCACGGCCCGGGGCGGCAGGCCGAGCGCCGCCGCCAGGACCGCGCAGAGCGCGGCGTTGGCCTTGCCGTCGACCGCCGGGGCCCGCACGCGGATCTGGAGTTCCCCGTCCTTCCAGGGTCCGACGCGCTCGGCCGGGGCATTCGGCATGACTTTGACCGGGATGCGACACGATGGCATGCACCCCGAACATGACGCAAACGGTCCTTGGCGGCGAGCCGAACTCCGGCCAGCCTGCCGGGATGGAGGTGATCGCCTCTCGCTCCCGTCTCGCGATCGCACCCGCGGGGTTTGGCCTGCCGGCGGCGCGACTGTTCGACGCCGTGCACGACCGGCGCGGCGCCTTTTTCCTGGACAGCGCGCTCGCCCTGGGCGGATTGGCCGCCACCTCGTACCTGGGCTTCGATCCCTTCCTCACTGTGCGGGCGCGGGCCGGGCGGCTGGAACTCTATTGGGACGGGTGCCCCGATCCGGAAATCCGGCCGGGCGATCCGCTGGAGAGCTTGCGCCGGTTGCTCGATGATTTTCGCGGTGAGGCGGGCGACGTGCCGTTTGGCGGCGGCGCCGTGGGCTATTTTTCGTACGACTGGGGCGCGGCCCGGCAACGGATCGGGCCGGCCGCGGGCGGGCCGGCCGGGCCCGACTTCGAGTTTGCCTTCTACGACGGCATCGTCGCGGTGAGCGCGGAGACGGGCGCGTCCTGGCTCGTCGCGAATGCGGTGTATCGCGACGATCCGGAAACCGTGTTGGAGCGCCTGCGCCGGCGCTTGGCGGCCGGGCTGGCGAGTCCGCCGGCTTCGCCAGGGTGGTGCGGATCGCGGGCGGCGTTGGGGTTGCGCGAGAGCCTGCCGCGCGCGGCGTACCTGCGCGCGGTGGAACGGATCCGGGCGTACATTGCCGCGGGAGATGTCTATCAAGTCAACCTGACCCAGCGCTTCGACGCGCCGCAGGCCGGCTCGGCCTACGCCCTGTATCGCCGGTTGCGGGAGCGCAGCCCCGCGCCGTTCGGCTGCTACCTCGATCTGGGCGAGACCCGGATCGCGGGCAGTTCGCCCGAGCGCTTCCTGCGGGTGCGCGGCGGCCGCGCGGAAACGCGCCCGATCAAGGGCACCCGGCCGCGGGGTGCGTCGGCCGCCGCCGACCGGGCGCTGCGGGAGGCGCTGGGGACGAGCGCCAAGGATCGCGCCGAACTGCTCATGATCGTGGATTTGGAGCGCAACGACCTGGGCCGGGTGTGCGCCTTCGGGTCGGTG
>CAZWMF010000509.1:0-3300 GCA_964634535.1 uncultured Opitutaceae bacterium
GCGTTGCTGTTCAAGAAGACGATATTGCCCGCGAGCGCGCCGATCAGGGCGCCGAAATCTCCCGGCGTGAAGACGCCCCAGATGTAGATGGAGCGGGCGAGCTGCCGATGGTAGCGGATGGCGGTCATTCGAGGAGGGCGGCGGCGCGGTCGAGCTGGGCGGCGAGCGCGGCCGGATCGACCGGGGGCGCTCCGGCGCTCCGGTCGGACCCCCGCAGCGCCTCGGCGGCCTGGCGCACGACCCGCAGCGCCTCGGCCCGACTGGCGGTCGGAAAGTAGAAGAGGATCGGCAGGGGGATTTCCACCCAGGAGCCGGCCACGTTAAAGTACACGAGTTTGCGGGCGTCGAGGACGCGCAGTTCGTACCCGGGCAGTCGCACCGGCAGGACGGTCGTGTCGTTTGGCGCGGACACCAGATCGAGTCTGGCCGTCGCCGGCAGCCCCGGCGGATCGCCGGCGTGGTCGGCGGCGGCCCGGCCGGCGCTGCCGGCCAGCAGCCCTGCGGTGACGCGGAGAATTCGGCGCATGCCGCGATAGTAGCAACCGGCGCGGCGCCGATTCAGCCGTGGTCGTCGGTCCGGCCGCCCCGGATCCGCCGCTGCCCCTTAAGTTAGCCGCAGGGCGAATCCGGCCCCCGGCGTCCGCCGCCGCTTGCGCGGCAGATTGGCCACCACGGAATGGAGACGCACGGCCAAGTCCTTGCGGTCGGCGGCGAGCGCCGGCTGCGGCGCAAACACGAGCCGGGCGCGGATGGTGCGCTTGCCCAGGAGCCGCGCCAGATGCGGACCGAAGCGCATGTCCTTCCAATAGCAAACCTCCTCCGCCGGGTCTCCGTCGTCCGGCTCCAACTCAAATTCCAGCGCGGCGGCGTGCACCGGCCGGCCGACCCCCGACTCCAACAGGGCGGACTTGAATGGCAGCACGGTTTCGCCGTCCGAACTCGTGCCCTCGGGAAAGAGCACGACCAGGTCGCCGGCCTGAAGCGCCGCGTTGATCTGATCGACCGAACCCGCCGCGCTGGCCGGCCGGTCGCGCTCGACGAAAATGGTGCCGGCCCGGCGGGCGAACCAGCCGAAGATCGGCCACGTCTTCACGTCGTCCTTGGCGACAAACCGGGCGGGGGTCACCGCGGCGATGACCACGATGTCGAGATAGCTCAGGTGGTTGCAGACCAAGAGCCCCGCGGTGGGCACCGGGCCGGTCACTTCCAGCTGCACGCCGAGAATGCCGAGCAGCCGCTGGCAATTCCGGTGCAGAAGCCGGCAGGGCCGCTCCTTCGACACCAATATCGCAATCGCGGCGCGGCCGACGAACCCGCCGAACCGAACCGCGCGACCCACGCGACGCAGGCTCATGTGAAAAAGCGGCGCTTGGCCGTGGGATGCAGCTGGTCGAGATCCAGCCACGTAAGAAAATCGATCGTGCCAAACTCGCGGTCGCGCGCCGGTGGGCTGCAGATTTCGGCGCCCAGGCTCAAATACGCCTGCATGAGTTTGGGAATGCGCGCCGCCGCCCCTGGCTGCCCCTCCGGGCACTCCCAGCCGGGGCGCGGGCGGGTGCGCCGTTCGGCGGGAGCGAGGTGCCGGTCCGCCAGCCGGGCATAGACCGACCAGCCGGCGTCCGCGTCCTGGGTCGAGAGGGAGCTGCAGCCCACCAGGTACCGCGCCCCGCGTTCTTCGGCATACGTGGCGATGCCCTTCCAGAGCAGCCCGAGGACGCTCAGATTGCGGTGTTCGTGGTGGACGCAGGCCCGACCAAGCTCGATGATTTCGGGTCGGAGCCGCTCGAAGGGGCCAAACTCAAATTCCTGCTCCGAGTAGTAACCCCGGCCGGCGGCGGCAGCCGAACCGGTTTGCAGGCGGTAGGTTCCCGCCACCTCCCCTGACGTTCGGTGGATCACCAGCAGATGGTCGCACGCCGCGTCGAACGGATCCTGGTCCAAGCCCGTGTGATACGACGAGTCCAAACCCTCGCCCATTTCGAGATTGAAAACCTCGAAACGCAGCCGCTGGGCCTGGCGGACATCGTCGAGATCGCGGGCGAGGCGGGTGGCGTAGTCGGCCGATGCGCTGACGGGAAGCGCGAGATTCCGACACGGAGGGTTTTCGTCGACGAGACTGCCCACGAAAAGAGCCTAACGCACCCCGGTGTCAATCCCATGGCTTTTGCGTGAACTATTGCCGCCAATTGTGACAATTGCGTAAGCCGGGCGCGCGCCGGACCCCGGCGGCTGCGTGCTGGCGCATGAGAGTCGCCAGAATGGCCACGGCCCGTTCGCTGGCGACCATCGGAAGGGCATCGGCGCGATTCTGGGACCAACCGCTGGATCTGGCGAGACTGGGCCGATTGCGACAGGCGCAGCCGCATCGCCGCGATTGATGCTGCCCTCCGTTGACGACGGAAGAGGCGCGGATTTGCGGAAGCATGCCGAGGCACGGTGTGCAAGACAGCCGCAACGCCGAATCGACGCCGCCCGTGCATGCCGCCGACTTGCCACTATCGGGTCATGTGCACGCACCCTTCTGAAAGCCCTCGATCTATCCGGATGGTCTTGCTCTTGGTCGGCGCGCTGGCGCTGGTGTGTGCCGCTCATGCCCAAAGCGCTTCGTCGGTGTTCAATGGTCCCCAGAACATGGACCAAGGCCTCCAAAGCGGGCTAAACAACATCACGGGCTACGTTTATTCGATACTTAAGTGTTTGAGCCTGATTGGGCTGGGTATCGCGTACTACTTCGTGACGCACCACGGCGTCGGCAAGGCGATCCTGGCGACGGTGGCGGCGATCCTCCTCTGGTTCGCGCCGGTGGTCGCCAATATCGCCGAGAACCTGGGCAGCGCCGCCGCCCAGCAGTCGCAACTTGCCTCGGGTAGTGGCTAGTTGCGTAGGCCCGATTTTGGCGAGATGGATTGCCCTTGCCTCCAGGGATCGGGTGAGTCTTGCTGACCGTTCTCTCAATCGGGCCGTAGCGTAGTCTGGTAGCGCGCTTGCATGGGGTGCAAGAGGTCGAGAGTTCGAATCTCTCCGGCCCGACCATTTTTTGCGCGCGAAGCGCCGCAAAAAATGCCCCGCCATGGCCCCGACGGCGCGGAGGCGGGCTTCATCATTCTTCCGGCGCGTTTCTCGGCTTCGCGGTCGCACCGACGCTGGAATCGCCTGAATTGTTTTCAGGTGGCCACGTTTTCGGCAGCATTGACCCAAGCGGTCCTCGGGCCGCTTCGCGATTTCTGCGGGATTTCATCTTGGCTTCACCGGAACTTCTCAATCCCAGTCCAGGCTTTCCGGATGAAGGTGAAACTCATC
>CAZWMF010000510.1:0-3283 GCA_964634535.1 uncultured Opitutaceae bacterium
AGATCGTCGAAGCGATCCGCACGGTGCCCGGCGCGACCGATGTCGGCACCGACTTCCTGCTGGGCCAGCCCCAGATCCAGATCACGGTCGACCGCGGCGCCATCGCCCGCTTCGGCCTGGCCATGGCCGATGTGCAGACGGTGATCGCGACCGCGATCGGCGGCCAGGCGGCGACCCAGGTGTTGGAGGGCGAGCGCACCTTCGATCTCGTGGTCAAGCTCACGCCCGCGGCCGTGTCGGATGTGGCGTCGATCCGCGCGATCCCCCTCTACGGGTCAAACGGCGAGCGGCTGACCCTGGGGGAATTGGCCGACGTGCGCCTGCGCGCCGGCCTGGGCCGAATCGACCGCGAGGAGAACGAACGGCGCACCGACATCAAGATGTCCGTGCGCGGCCGCGACCTCGATTCGGTCGTGCTCGATGCGGAGCGCCAGGTGGCCGCGACCGTCCACCTGCCCACCGGCTACCGCCTGGAATGGACCGGCTCGTTCGAGAACGAGCAGCGCGCGGTGCGCCGCCTGGCGGTGATCGTGCCGCTGACCCTGCTGGCCATTTTCTTCCTGCTCCACATCACCTTCGATTCGCTGAGCTTCGCCGTCCTGATCCTGCTCACCGTGCCGTTCTCCGCGGCCGGCGGCATCCTGGCGCTGCCGCTGTTTGGGTTGAACCTCTCGGTGGCCGCGCTGGTCGGCTTCATCGCGCTCTTCGGCATCTCGATCCAGAACAGCGTCATTCTGGTCTCCCGGATCCTCGAACTGCGCCGCGAGCGCGCCCAGGAAACGCGGACCGCGGTGGTCGAAGGGGCCACCTCGCGGGTGCGGCCGATGGTGATGACGGCGCTCATGGCCATCTTCGGGCTCCTGCCCATGGCGATTTCGACGGGCGTCGGCGCGGAAACGGCCCGGCCGTTCGCGGTGGTGATCATCGGCGGGCTGCTGACCGGAACGGTGCTCACCCTCTTCATCCTGCCGCTGCTGTACGCCGCCTTCGAACCCCGGGACATCGTATTCACCCAGGGCCATCACCATCCGCCCGCGTCATGAGCCCGGCGGGCCGAAGCGGAAATCTCCGGACAACTCCGAGCTAACCGGCGAACGCCGCGAGGACCTTCTCCCGCAGATGGGTGACGCGGCGGCGGGCCTCGCTGTTGCGCACCGCCATTGCGTAGGCCGCCGGCTCGCCCACGAGGAAGACCTTGCGCTTGCCGCGGGTGATCGCCGTGTAGAGCAGATTGCGCTGCAGCATCATGAAATGGGCCTTGAGCAGGGGGATGACCACGATCGGATACTCGCTGCCCTGGGATTTGTGGATGCTGATCGCCCAAGCGAGCGCCAGATCGCCCAATTCGCCGCGCTCGAAAGTCTGCTTTGCGCCGTCGAAGCGGGCCTCCAAGGTTCCGGCTTCGGGCGCGGCCGCGGTGACGACGCCGATGTCCCCGTTGAAGAGGTTCTTGTCGTAGTTGTTGCGCAACTGGATGATCTTGTCGCCGGGGCGCAGTTCGCCGGCGGGCGTGCGCACGCCGCGGGCCCGCCCGTTCAGGGCGGCTTGAAGCTGCAGGTTCAGGTTGGCCACGCCGGCCGCGCCCTTGTACAGGGGGGCCAGGACCTGCACGTCGTTTACCGGATCGACGCCGGGGCAATGGCGGGGGATGTCCTCGGCGCAGAGTCGCAGCACGGTCTCGACGCAGGCCTCCTGGCTCGCGGCCGAGAGAAACACGAGATCGGCGCCGTCGGCCGGATTCCACGCGGCCGACACCGGAGGCGCCCCGGCATCGCCATGGTTGATGGCGTGGGCGGTGGCGACGATGCCGCTGGTCCCGTGCTGCCGGAAGACGGCGTCGAGGCGCATCACCGGAATCCGGCCGGTGGCGATCAAGTCCTTGAGGATGTTGCCCGGGCCCACGCTGGGCAGCTGGTCGACATCGCCGACCAACAGGACGTGGGCGCGAGCCGGCACGGCCGACAGAAGCGCCGCGGCCAGGCGGGTGTCGAGCATCGAGGCCTCGTCGACGATCAGAAATTCCGTGGCCAACGGGTGGTCCTCGTTCGCGGTGAACCCGCCCGCCGCGGCGTCGTAGCGCAGGAGCCGGTGGATGGTGGAGGCGAACCCGCCGGTCGCCTCCGCCAGCCGCTGGGCCGCCCGCCCGGTCGGGGCCGCCAGGTGCACCCGCACCCGCTTGGCCTTGAGAATGTCCACCAGGGCCCGGAGGCACGAGGTCTTCCCGGTGCCGGGCCCGCCGGTCAGGATGCTCACCTTGCTGCGCAGGGCCTGGCCGATGGCCGCACGCTGCAGGGCATGGAATTCAAAGGCCGGACGACCCCCGCCCCGACTGCGGGCGGCCGGGGCCCCCGGCGCATTGAAGCGCGCCTCGGCCCAGTCCAGGGCCGCCTCCACTTTGATGGGCGGCAGACCGCTCGCGACGACCGACAGGCGGTGGACGGCCGCCGCGATCCGGGCTTCCGCCCGGTCGTGCACCGGCAGTTGGAGGAGGGGCGCGCCGACCATTCCGTCGCCCGGAGCGGCTCCCGCCTGGCGCACGAGGTCGCGCGCCTCGACCAAGGCGGCGATCCGCGCCCGCACCCGGTCCGATTGCGTGGCCAGCAATTCGGTCGCGAGCGCGCCCAGTTCGTCCTCGCCATAGGCGGTGTGGCCGTCCTCCTGCAGGGTGGCGAGCGCGTAGAGCAGGCCCGCGTCGAGCCGCGGCGGCGCGTCGTTGGCGAAACCCAGGTTGATGGCGATCCGGTCGGCCGTCTTGAAGCCGATCCCGTCGATTTCCCGGGCGACCCGGTAGGGCTCCCCGGTCAGGACCGCCTTGGCCTGGGCGCCATAGCGGGCGACCAGCTTGAGGCACTGGCCGGGGGTGACCCCGTAGGTCTGCAGAAAAATGTACAGCTCGCGCTCCGCCCGCTTCTCGTCCCAGGCCCGTTTGATCGCGGCGGCGCGCTTGCGCCCGATGCCCGGCACGTCCCGCAACCGGCCCGACTCCTCGCTCAGGATCCGGAAGGTGTCGGCCCCGAAGACGTCGACGATCTGATGGGCGTAGGCCGGCCCGATGCCCGACACCAGCCCGCTGCCCAAGTATTTGCGAATTCCATACACGCTGGCCGGCAGCTCGGTGCGGAAGGCGGCGACCTTGAATTGGGCGCCGTGCTGGGCGTGGCGCGTCCACTCGCCCGTCAGGTGCAGGGTTTCGCCGCATTCCACCCCCGGCAGGGGGGCCGACCACCGTGACGGTGGGCGGCTTGCCCGCGCCGGGCGGGGCCTCCGGACGCAATTCCGCGAT
>CAZWMF010000511.1:0-3279 GCA_964634535.1 uncultured Opitutaceae bacterium
GGCGGCGCCCTGGGATGGCGGCCAGTGTGTCGTGTTAGGGCTTCGAACACGACAGGTACGGCAGCAATCGGGGGGGGGAAACATCGGTGCGGGTTTGCCCGCCTTCGCCTGCGGCTACGGCGCGGCGGCGCCCTGGGGAGGCGGACGTGGTGGCGTGGTAGGGCTTCGAACTCGACAGGGGGGGGGGAGCGAAGGACCATGGGCGCCGATGGATGCGACGATCACCGTCCACACGCTCTCGGGCTGGCGCCGCGCCGTCCTCTGGCCGGCGGCCGCGCTGGTCAAGCTCTGGGGCGCGACGTTGCGCATTGAAATGGACCCGCCCGCCCGCGCCCTGCTGACGCGCACCGATCAGCCGGTCGCCTTTGTCCTCTGGCACAACCGGCTGTTCATCGCCGCGGAGATCTACCGGCGCTACCGGTCGGGCCGACCGATCAGCGCGCTCATCAGCGCGAGCAAGGACGGCGCCTGGTTGGCCGCCTTTTTTTCGTTGATGGGCCTCCAGGCCGTCCGCGGGTCCAGCAGTCGGCGCGGCCGCGAGGCTGCCGAGGACCTGGTGGACGCGGTCAAATCCGGACGAGATGCCGGCATCACGCCCGACGGACCCCGCGGCCCTTGCTACAGCTTCAAGCCGGGAGCGCTGAGCGTCGCGCGTGCGGCGGGCGCACCGATCCTCCTCTTTAGTTGCGGGTACTCCGCCGCCTGGCGACTGCGCAGCTGGGACGGATTCTGGCTGCCCAAACCGTTCTCCACCCTGCGCGTAGTCTGCGAACAGGCGGACCCCTCCGTTCTGGAGGATCGCGAGCACGGCGCGGCGCGCCTGGAAGCGCGCCTGCGCCAGTTAACCGACGACCGCCAGGCCTAGAAACTCGGCGTGAGCACCGCGGTCGTGCCGGCGGCGACTTCGTAGTCTTCGCCCACGCTCCAGGTCTCGTCGTTGATCAGAAACTTGAACAGGACCGGCCCCTTGACCTCGCGAACGGAGATCGTCCATTCATCGGCGGAAACATTGGACAGGAGGACGCCCTTGTCCCAGCTCAAGTCGCCGCCCTGGCCACGCACGTAGAGCGCATTGCCAAAGCCGACATCGATCTTGGCCTTGATGACCGTGGGTGGCGTCGCCGGAGCGGGCTTGGCCGGGGGCGCTTTCACCACCGGCGCGACGGGAGCGGGGCTAACCGGAGCGCTCGCCTGCGGGGCGGGGCTCGCTGGAGCCGCCGGACGCGGAGCCGGGCTCGCCGGAGCAGCGGAACGCGGGGCGGGGCTCGCCGGAGCCGCGGTGCGGGGAACATTGACTGGAGCGACCTCGGGCGCCGGCGCTTTCGCGCGGGCGGCCGGTGCGGATTTCGCGGCAACGGAGGCCGGGGCCGCGGTTTTCTTGAGCGCGCCCGACGAAGCGGGTGCAGCGATCTGGGCCGCTGGGGTGGGCGGCGTAACGTTCTTGGACGATTTTTTCATGTCGATCAGGTGGTCTATTGTGGTGCGGTTTGAACCGAAGTTCCCCGTGCAGAACCATGAAAGCAGTTGCGAGGCCAATCCGCAAGCCGGTTAACGCATTTCAACGTGTTACATATTATTGTGATGCTTAACGTTATCCAACTTATGCCCACCCGCCGCGCCGATTCCACCGGGGGGACGGTTTTCGGATCTCAGGCGCGGCTCCGCCTGGCCAAAGCCCGTCCCGTCAATGACTCCGGCAACGCCTCGATTCCCGCCCGCGCCCCCGCGTAGACCAGCCGCCCCCCCTCGGTTCCTCCGCCCGGACCGAGATCGATGATCCAGTCGGCCAAATCGATCACATCGAGGTGGTGCTCAATGATAATTACCGTGTTGCCGGCGTCGCGCAGCTGAAAGAGCAAATCCATCAGGCGCTGGATATCCACCCAATGCAGCCCCGTGGTGGGTTCATCCAGGATGTAGAGGCTGCGGCCCTGCTGGCGCTTGCTCAGTTCGAGCGAGAGCTTGATCCGCTGGGCCTCGCCGCCGGACAGCGTCGTCGCCGGCTGGCCGAGCGCCAGGTAGCCCAGCCCCACCGCCTCCAAGGTGGCCAACTTGTCGATGACCTTGGGAATGTTTCGGAATAGCCCGATCGCCTCGCGCACCGTCATGGCCAGCACGTCGGCAATCGACCGGCCATGGAACAGCACCTCGAGGGTCTCGCGATTGAAGCGCCGGCCGCCGCAACTCGGACAAGGCGCGTAGGCGTCCGCCAGAAACTGCATGTCCAGCTTGATCACGCCGTCGCCTTGGCAGCGCTCACACCGGCCGCCCCGCACATTGAACGAAAAGCGGCTGGATTTGTAGCCGCGCACCTTGGCCAGCGGCAACTGGGCGAAGAGGTCGCGCAACGGATCGAGCAGACCCACATAGGTGGCCGGATTCGACCGGGGGCTGCGGCCGATCGGTTCCTGGTCCACCTGCACCAGCTTGTCGAAGAACTCCAGATTCTCCAGGTGGCGGTGCCGGCCGGGAATCGTCTTGGCGCCATTCAGCTTGCGGGCGGCGGCGGCGGCCAGGACGTCGTTGACCAAGGTGCTCTTGCCCGAGCCGGACACGCCGGTCACGCAGGTCAGCAGACCGATCGGAAAGCGCACGTCGATACCCTGCAGGTTGTGCTCGCGGGCCTCGCGCACCGTGAGCCAGGCTCCGTCGGGAACCCGGGCGGCGGCTTCGCGCTGGATCGTGTATGCGCCGGACAGGTACGGACCGGTGCGCGAGTCCGCCGGCGCCTGGGCGGCGCACTCGGCCGGCGTCCCCTGGAACAGGAGGGCTCCGCCCTCCGCGCCCGCGCCCGGCCCCAGTTCGACGATCTGGTCGGCCGCCCGCATGGTCTCCTCGTCGTGCTCGACCACGATCACGGTGTTGCCGCGGTCGCGCAGCGCCCGCAATTGATCGAGCAGCCGCGCGTTGTCGTGCGGATGCAAACCGATGCTGGGCTCATCCAAGACGTAGATCACCCCGATCAGGCCCATGCCCAGCTGGGTGGCCAGGCGCACCCGCTGGGCCTCGCCCCCGGACAACGTCGCATAGTCGCGTTCGAGCGTCAGGTAGCCCAGGCCGGTCTCCAGCAGAAAGTGCAACCGCTGCTCGATGCCCGTGACCACGTCGCGCAGCGCCGGGTCGGCGCCGAATTGACGCACGAGCGCGCGGGCCCGCGCGTGGGCGCTCTTCACGTCGTCGCCGAGAAACTGCGGAAAGCCGATGGCCTCGCCCTCCCCGATCCGCACGAGCACCGCCCGGCTGCGCGCATTCAGACGCGCCCCCCGGCAATCCGGGCAC
>CAZWMF010000512.1:0-3275 GCA_964634535.1 uncultured Opitutaceae bacterium
TGGCGGAGAGGGAGGGATTCGAACCCTCGGTACCCTTGCGGGTACACATGATTTCCAATCATGCACATTCGACCACTCTGTCACCTCTCCGGGTGTTGAACGGGGTCGTTGCTGGCGGCCCCATCCCTATGGACGAAGGGTAAGCCGATTCGAGGGCGCGGGTCGGGTCAACGGAAAACGGACCGGAGGTCAACGGCGAATGCCTTCGGTTTTTCGGAAAACCTCCTTGCGCGAGGTGTTGGCGTTGGTAGGGTTCGGTGGTTTACGTCCAAACCCGAACACATGGTTTCCGCGAACACTGACCTGGGGTACAACAGCAAGATCGAGGGCGACGTGATTGTCACGCGAGCCGATGCGGTGATCAATTGGATTCGCAGTAACTCGATGTGGCCCATGCCCATGGGGTTGGCGTGTTGCGCAATCGAGCTCATGGCGGTGGCCTGCAGCCGGTTCGATATCGCCCGGTTCGGGGCGGAGGTCATGCGGTTTTCCCCACGACAGTCCGATGTGATGATTGTGGCCGGAACCGTGACCTACAAAATGGCCTCGCCCTTGCGCCGCATCTACGACCAGATGGCCGGACCAAAGTGGGTGATCGCGATGGGCGCCTGCGCCAGCTCCGGGGGCATGTATCGGAGTTATTCGGTGCTACAGGGCGTGGATCGCATCGTTCCGGTGGACGTCTATGTCAGCGGATGTCCCCCGAGACCCGAGGCGCTATTGGATGCCGTGATCAAATTACAGGAGAAGGTGAAGCGCGAGCCGTCGGCGCGGCAGCTGCTTTCGACCTGAGGATGGCCCCGACGCACGGGTCCACCCTCTAAGCGATCTGCGATGGCCGCCGCCCTTGATCTGACCGCCGCCCTGCCGGCCCGGTTTCCGTCCGTGGTTCCTCGGGCGAGCTTGGACCATCCGGCTTACCGGGTGGCGTCGACGGAGGTCCTGGCCCTGCTCCAATTTTTGAGGGATGAAGCCGGGTTTGGTTTTCTGGCCGACATCACCGCGATCGACTGGGCGGCGGGCACGAGCCCGCGGTTTACCGTGGTCTACCATCTGTATTCCATGGAGCGGCATGACTATGTGCGGATCGCGACCGATTGCGCCGACGACGCGGCTCCGGCGGTGCCGAGTGCGGTCGGGCTCTGGCCCGGGGCCAATTGGCACGAACGGGAGGTGTTCGACATGTTTGGAATCGGGTTTGGCGGGCATCCCGATCTGCGCCGGATATTGATGTGGGAAGGCTATCCATACTTTCCGCTGCGCAAGGAGTTCCCGTTGGCGGGCATCGAAGTCCCGCTGCCCGACGCCGAGGTCGGCACGGAGACGAAGGTTGCGCTGCGGCCGGCGCCGATGGCCGGCGGGCCGTTTGTCGCCTCGAGCGGCAAACTGAATATGGGTGAGGATGAACCCCGGGCGAAGGATGAGTCCTGGAACGAACGGCACGAGAAGCCGGAGTGAGCAGACCCATGGCGACCGAATACCTTCATCCTGACACGGCGGCCAAGACCGCCGCCGCGGAATCGGAAACCGAGAAAATGTCGCTTTCGATGGGACCGTCGCATCCGTCGACCCACGGGGTGCTTCGGCTCCAAATGGAGATCGACGGCGAGGTCATCACCAAGGTTGATCCGGTCATCGGCTACCTCCATCGCGGCGATGAGAAAATTGCCGAAAACATGACCTACAACCAGTTCGTGCCGTATACGGACCGGTTGGATTATCTGGCGCCGCTCGCCAACAATATGGCCTATGCGATCGCGGTCGAGCGGTTGGCCAAGCTGGAGGTGCCGCCCCGTTGCCAGGCGATCCGGCTAATCACGGCGGAATTGGCGAGGATTTCCTCGCACCTGATGGGGCTCGGCGCCTTCGGCATCGATGTCGGCGCCTGGACGGTGTTTCTCTACACGTTCACCGAGCGCGAAAAACTCTATCGACTGTTCGAGGAACTGACCGGCGCCCGGTTTACGACCAGTTATACGCGGATCGGCGGACTGCAGCGCGACGTGCCGGCCGGTTGGACCGATCGGGTCGGGGCGTTCTGCGACCAATTCCTGCCGATTTTGGAAGAGGCGATGAGCCTGCTCACCCGCAACAAGATCTTCATGGATCGCACGGTGGGGGTGGGCGTCATTTCCAAGGAGGACGCTCTGGCCTACGGGCTGACCGGCCCAAATCTGCGCGGCTCGGGCGTGCCCATGGATCTGCGCAAGGACCGGCCCTACAGCGGCTACGACCAGGTGGAGTTCGATGTGCCGGTCGGAACCGTGGGCGACTGCTACGATCGGTACCTCGTCCGCGGCGAGGAAATGCGCCAATCGGTGCGGATCATCAAGCAGGCGGTCGCCAAGTTTCCGGGCGGACCCTGGTTCGCGGAGGACGCCAAGCGGATATTCGCGCCGCCGAAGGACCGGATCCTGACCTCGATGGAGGAACTGATTCAAAATTTCATGCTGGTCACCGAGGGGCCGCAGATGCCGGCGGGCGAAGTGTACTTCGAGGCCGAAAACCCCAAGGGCGTTCTGGGTTTCTACGTCGTGAGCAAGGGCGGCGGGGTGCCGTGGCGGCTGAAGATCCGTTCGCCCTCGTTCTGCAATTTGTCGATCCTGCCCAAGGTCTGCGTGGGCGCGATGATCAGCGATGTGGTCTCGATTCTGGGCTCGTTCGACTTCGTCATGGGGGAGTGCGACCGCTGACATGAACCTGAAGCCCGAAGTCCTCCAGCGCATCGACGAGGTGATTACCCATTATCCGGTCAAGCGCAGCGCCGTCCTGCCGCTCCTGCACCTGATCCAGGAGGACCAGGGGTATATTGCCGACGCGGCGATCGAGTGGATTGCGGCCAAGCTCGAGCTCCAGCCGATCAATGTCTACGAGCTCGTCACCTTTTATCCCATGTTCCGTCGGAAGCCGGCGGGCCGGCGGCTCATCCGGGTTTGCCGGACCTTGTCCTGCGCCCTATTGGGCGCCCGGCATACGGGCGCGGAGTTCGAAAAGCATTTTAACACCCGGGCGGGCGAGGTTTCGCCGGACGGCGAAGTGACGATCGAGTACGTCGAGTGCCTGGCGAGCTGCGGCACGGCGCCGGTCGTGATGGTGGACGACGAATTGCACGTGCGGGTCGACGCGGCCAAGGCGATGGATTTGGCGATCAAGATCAAGGCGGAGGCCGCTCGGCGGAAATAGGCATGCCCCAAGAACGTCGCATCATTTTCCGCCACATCGACGAGCCCGGGTACACGAACGACCTGGACTGCTACGTGCGGAACGGCGGCTAC
>CAZWMF010000513.1:0-3269 GCA_964634535.1 uncultured Opitutaceae bacterium
CTCCACCGTGGCGAAGGCCTCCGGACCCTCTAGGCGGGTGATCACCCGGCCCAGCGCCCCGCCCAGTTCGCGGATTTCGGCGCCGAGCTGCTGCAGGGCGGTGAGGGCGGAACCCGGGCGACGGCGGACGGTCTTTTTCGGCATGGAACGTCGGACGATGAGCAGGGAACGGGCCGGGCAAAAGCCAAAATGCAAGGTTGATTCACGGGCTTGCTTACCGCGGATGCGCCCTTTTGTCTGCGCAGCGTGATTTGCCGCCTCACCCTCGCCCTGGCCGCGGTCGCGGCCCTGGCCCGCGCCGCGGGGCCCGATCCGTTTGCGCCCGAGGCGGCCAGCAACCTTTCGCAGCCGGTCGTGACGGCCGCCTTCACCGAGACCGATTTCAGCGGCAATGCCGACTACCGGGGCAGCGCCGAGAAAGGGCCGGTGCTCGTCCGCCTCAATGGCGGGCGCACCCTTCTCACGGCCGACCAGATGCACTACCGGCGCCAGTCCAACACGCTCACCGCCATCGGCCACGTGACCGTGACCGACGGCGAGGACCGGCTGCTGGCCGACTATTTCGAGTACCACCGCTCCAACGCCACCTTCCTCGCGCGCAATGTGCGCCTGGGGCGCTACCCGATCTACATCCGCGGCACCATCGCCGAGGGCACGCGCACCGAGATCACCATCCACGACGCGGTGATCTCCTACACCGACCCCGGCCGGTGGAAGCCCTCGATCAAGGCGAAGACGATCATCTATTCGCCCGGCAAGTACGTGCGCATGGTCCGCTCAATGGTGGGCCTCAACGGGGCGGAGATCCTGCCCCTGGGCGCCGTCACCCAGAACCTGAACGAGGCGTTCGCCAGCCAGCTCCTGACGCTCAACCTCGGCTACTACACCAACCTGGGCGGATTCGCCGACATCGGCGCGCACGTCGCCGCCTTTCCCGGCTCCCGCGTCGGCGGCGACGTCACCTTCTACACCAAGCGCGGGGTGATGGCCGGCCCGTCCGGCACCTACGCGGACCCCGACGGCAGCGGCGACTGGCACGGCCTGCTCGAGACCGGCTTCATCAAGGACTACGGCAACACGCTGCCCGACCTGCTGACCGGCCAGGCGATCCCGGGGGACCGCGGCTTCGCCGAGTTCCAGCACCAGCAGGTGATCGACGACGACCTGTCGATCACCGCCGATTTCAACTACTGGGGCGACCCCGACGTGCTCCGGGACTTCAAGTACCACGAGTTCAAGGCTACGCAGGTTCCGGAGAATTTCGTCGAGACGGTCTACACCGGCGACGATTTTTTGCTCTCGGCGTTCGCCCAGATGAAGATGAACGATTTTGAGGACGTGCAGCAGGAGACTCCGGAAGTGCGCTATGACCTGCTGCCGACCCAGATCGGCGGCGGGGTGGTCGAGCGCTTTGCCGCGAGCACGGACATCCTGCGGGAGACCTTTCCCCCGGACAACCTCGACTTGGCGAGCGACCGCGTGGATGCCTTCTACGGCCTCTCGCGGCCGATCAACCCGACGGACTGGTTCAATTTCACCCCAGTGGTGGGCGGCCGGCTCACGGACTACTTCGACACCCAGGGCGCGCCGGTCGATCAATCCTACCTGCGGGCGTTGGGCGAGATTGGTTTCGACTCGCAGCTGCGCGCCAGCGGCACCTTCGACTATGAGAACCCGACCTGGGGCATCGACGGCCTGCGCCACCTGCTCACTCCCGAGATTTCCTACCGCTACATCCCGGAAGGGGGCGCGGGTCAGGAGTACATCCCGGAAATCCAGCGCAACACCTTCACGACCTACCTGACCCCGATCGAACTGGGGGACATGTCCGCCATCGACCAGATCCAGGCCCTCAACACCCTGCGCCTGGCGGTCGACAACGTGCTGCAGACCCGGGACAGCGGCTACGGCTCGCGGGATTTGATCGAACTCAATGTGGCCGACGACCTGAACTTCCTGCGCACCCAGGCCGAGCCGGATTTCTCGGACCTGCACGCCGAGATGCGCCTCATGCCGGCCTCCTGGATCGAACTGGATTCCGACCAGATCCTGAACCTCCAGAGGCTGACCCTGCGGGAGTTCGACACCGCCCTGACGATCAAGGACGACGATGCCTGGAACATCCAGGTGGCCACCAACTTCCTGCGGCGCGAGGACGACTACTACATCCTGAACTACCAGGTCCGCCTGAACGAGGTCTACCAGGGCATCGTCCGGGTCGGATACAACGCGCGGGCCTTCCGCTTCGACGAGCGGGCGATCGGGCTGATCCAGAACCTGGCCAACACCTGGCGCCTGCAATATCTGCTCACGGTCAACGATGGGCCGAACCGCCTCGGCAAGCTGGGTCTCCAAGTCGAAGTCGACGTCGTCCGCTTCTGACCGCGGGACGGCGACCCAAACGAGCATGAGGATCGCGGCCGGCCAGCGGCGCACCGGGCGGGAGCTCCTCGCCGCCCTGCGCCCGCACTGGCGCAGCGACGCGGGCCTGCCCGGCCGGATCGACCGCCTGCTGCGGGGCGACCGCCGCCTGGGCTCCCGCGACCGGCGGCTGTACCGCGAACTGATCTACACGGCCCTGCGCTACCTGCCCTGGATCGAGCCCCTCCTGGATCCGGCTCCCGATCTGGCCGACGCGGCGCTCGCCTGGCTGGCCGCGGACCTGCCGGCGACGCGGCACTATCGCGCGGTCCTCGCGCCGGATTGGCCGCCCTGCCCGCCAGGGGCCGAGGCCAGGGCGGCGGTGCTCGGGAAGCGCCTGGCTCGGGCCGCCGCCCTGCCCTCGCTCCTGCCCGACTGGCTCCGGGCGGAGGCCCCCGGCGCCTTCCAGCCGGCCGAATACGATGCCCTGGCCCGGCGGGCTCCCCTCTGGGTGCGGGTGCAGGCAGGCCGGGAGGAGGCGGCCCAGTTGGAATGGACGGACCGGGGTTGGTCCTGGCAGCGCAGCGAGCTTCTGCCGGTCGCCTACGCCCTGCCGGAGGAGGCCAACGTGGCGGCGAGCGCCGGCTATCAGGCGGGCAATTTTGAGGTTCAAGACCTCGGCTCCCAGCTGGTCCTGGCAGGAGTCGCGCCCGAACCGGGCGGCGGTGGCGTGGGAGGCGGCGGAGGCGTCGGCGGCGTCGATGAGGTGAGCACGACGTCGAGTCCGGTCCCGCCATCGGAGACAAGCTGCAAGCTTCCCACGCCAAGGGTGGAGGACTGGAAATCGAGCTTCGTCGTTTGCGCGCCATTGACGATCGTCGCGACGCCGTTCAAGGCATAAGAAATCG
>CAZWMF010000514.1:0-3241 GCA_964634535.1 uncultured Opitutaceae bacterium
GGGCGGGAGCCTTTTAACGAGACCCTCGTCTAAAGGCTCCTGCCTACTCTACCGTGCCGACTGCTAAAGGAGCCAGAGCGATGCCGGCACGCGGCTCCCCGCCCACGGACGCGCGGCGAGTTATTCATTTCAGGAATGAACAACGCTCATTGCCGCTGGGATTCGAAGCGGACTTGCCGGCACGACGGACCGGCGTCGCGGCCTCGAGTCACTGGTCCGAGCCCCGGCGTATTCCTTCCAGAAAATCGTTGAACCGCTTCGCCTCGATTTCCGTGATCTTCAAATCGAGTTCCGGTTGGTCTGCCCGGCCGTAAGAGTCCCGCTCTGCCCCATATCCCTCCAGGGCCACCGCGAATGGCTCTCGGCCACGAGGATAAATCCAAACCCGTTTCGGGTCCTCAATGGGAAAGGCGAACCCTTTCAGAAGAAACCGCTGAATGAAATGGTGTTTGCGCCCAGCCATCGTTGAACCCTGCCGCGCACCCGTCTCATTCCCCGGCCAGCCGCAAACATTCTTTCTCCAGGTCTGCCGCCAGCCAAATCCCCTGGTTTCGCCTGCGTGCGATTGCTGGCCGGAGCCTCACGCCCAATCCTCCCTCCTTAGCCTGGAGGAGGATGCCGAGCGAACCGGTGACGGAAAGGCCATGCAGACGGGCCATCCTACGGCCCAGTGTCTCGTCGATGCACACGGTGTCCACACCTTCCGCCGCGGCAACAGCAATGACGGCGGCTTCGCCCCGATCCAAAGCGGCGCCCAAGAACGCGGAGATCGCTGTCGGTGTTTGACGCTTGTCCAGCCAGGCCGCCGCTCGAAATTCATCACGTCCAAAGTCAGTTCGTCCGCCCCGCTCAATCTACCCGACGACCTCCGCCGGGACAATCACGCGACTGAAAAGATCGGGGAGCACCCCAAAATGTCCGCAGCGGTCAGGGCCAGCAACGGGCCGGTATTGATGACCAAATCACGCCGGGCCGGCATGGCGGATGTCGTCGGCCAATTCCTCGACCGGCACGTCGATCATCGCAGCGCCGTAGTCGCGCAGCCGCATCAAAAACATCGTTCGATCAACTCCCGCCAACTCCGCCGCTTGGCCCGACGTAAGGCGCTTCATCTCGAACAATTTGACGGCCATGGCCATTTTAGCCTCCTGCTCGAACTCAGCCGGAGACTCACGCAACGCATCCGGTAGCGTGGAGGGATAATCGACTTTTAGCGAGCGGGTCATCGATGGCATGGTCCGACAATTCGGCGCGAAATTCAAGCCCGGCAAAATGGACGCCGCTCACTGCCTTCATCACGGACGCAACTGGGAGCATTGCCACAAGTCCAAGCTTGGCAGGTACTTGCCATGCGACCTGAACCCACTTACGCTGCGGCTGAGTAAATGGCCGCGAGCGGCTCGAAACGGCCATCGTGGCGGACGACGGCGCCCGCCTCCGGGCGGCACCGCACCACCAAGTCCGTAAACCATCTGGCATCGATGTCGGGCATATCGACGGCGAGAATGGCGACCCGCGCATCCCGTCTTGGGGCGAGGGCCGTGTGGAGGCCGGCCAATGGTCCGGCTGCGCCGTGCCGATCGAGCCAGACCTCGACTTCCCCGAGGATAGACTGTTCGGGCTGCCGAATCACCACCACCGGCTCGGCGCCTGCCGCCCGCAACGTTTCCGCCTGGCGGCGCCACAATGGTTGGTTCGCCACCCGAAGAATCGCCTTGTCGCGTCCCATGCGACGCCCCGCCCCGCCGGCCAGGATTGCGCCTAGCATGGAACTACAGAAGGAGAAGAGAATTGGAGATCCACGGTAAACTCCGTTCAAAATGCCGAGGTCGCCGCGGATTTCAATCCATGCCTCCGGTGAAACCCAAAAAATCAATCAAACTTGCGAAAGAACATCCACGCCTTGCGAGGTTGACGATCGGTGTGGTGGCGTCGAAGGATGAGAGACCGGCCGCCGGCAAAGCGCTGAGGAGCCACGTGAAGAGTGGCTGAGCGAGCGCACAGCACCGGGGCGAACACCGGCACGAAGCGCAGACTCATCGCTCGCGGGACGGACGCGTCAGCCGCGTAACTCTCGTGTAAAACCCGATGGGCTCCTCGGCGGCGGGCCTTCGTGCTGAACGGCTTTCCGCAGGGCTGCGCCATGAGTCCTTGCCGCCAGTCGTCGGCTCCGCATTTCGTCGAACGGCATCCAAGTCCGCAGACGATGCCAAAGTGCCCAGCCGGTCGCGGAGGTACCAGCCAGAAAGGCGATGCAGAGTCCGCCCACGAATAAGCTCCGATAGGGACTAGCCCAGACCAAACTGGCGACCAAAAGCGTTAGGGCGAACTGAGTGACGAGAAGCAACGCTCCGGCAACTCCGGCCAATAGGCTTGATTGAAGTACCAGTTCGCTCGGCTTCAGGAATTCTTCAGTCCGGTTAACCGAACGACGCGGCGCCGATTCCATCGGGAACGGATCGGGCTTCGGGGGGATGATTGGCTTCCCGGGGTATGGCCCCGAGAGGGCCGGCGGCGGTGCCGGTTGAATGTAGAGTGGCACGAGATCGGGAGTCTAGGTGGGGCTAGCAGCGTGGGTTTCTGGCACCTGGCGATTCATTCTGTCTCATTCAAGTTGATCGGTCGCCGCAGCGGGAATCATCAAGTCCTGTGATGATCCCACCGCGGTGGCGATGGCCGACAAGCTTTATGCGGATTTCCCCGCATCCATCAGATGGACACGCCTAGCGTTGGAATGTTTCAGGCGAAAGGACGGAAGCATGTGTCATATCCGCCACTCACCGTATTCGCTGCTCGTGCAATGCGGTCGGTTCAGAGCCCACGGGATTGGATCGTAGGCGCAGACCGCGCGGCCGGCGAACCGGACCCATTTCGGCTAATCCCGGTGATCCCTGTCGCCGCGGGTTTGCGGCGGCGCCTCGCGGCTGACGGGTCGGTCGTTCCGATTGACCGGAATCCGCAGATCCGTCTCGGCTCTTTGGCTTTCCGTTGATCGCGGACCAACCGCTGCGGGTCGTGGGGGTTCGGTCCTCACCGGAGAATCGGTGGATCCATGGGTCAGCGACCCACGCGGCTCAGTCGGGGTCCCCGTTTGCTCATTCAGCGCATACCGTTCGCCCGGAAGAATTGGATTCCCGGTGTGCGCCACGGACTTGGCTCGCTCCGTCGCGCGGAACTGCCGTGACGACACCGGTTGCATGATTCGTCCGGTGGCTCGTTCAATGGTCTGCCAGGAGGGGCC
>CAZWMF010000515.1:0-3235 GCA_964634535.1 uncultured Opitutaceae bacterium
TGGTCGCCAGTGGTTCCAGCATAGCTTTGGTTGCAAGTGGCTCCAGCATAGCTTTGGTCGCCAGCGGTTCCAGCATGGCTTTGGTCGCGAGAGGCTCCAACATGGCTTTCGTCGCCAGCGGCTCGAGCATGGCTTTGGTCGCGAGCGGCTCGAGCATCGCTTTGGTGGCCAAGGGCTCGAGCATAGCCTTGGTCGCCAGATTTTCGATCATCGCCTTAGTTGCAAGGGTTTCGATCATCGCCTTTGTCGCGAGAGGCTCGAGCATCGCTTTGGTCGCAAGCGGCTCCAACATGGCCTTCGTGGCCAACGACTGAAGCATCGCTTTGGTGGCCAATGGCTCTACCAATGACTTGATTTCGGCGTCGGATTGTTGGATGGCCCAGGTCACCTTGCGCGCTTGATGCTCGGGAAAGCTCCGTTTCAAGCTATCGTATACCCTCAGTGAGTCCATGATATTGTCCGATTGTAACAAGTTGGGCTGTCGCGACGCCCGCCGGTTTCTGCGCCGCGCCCACCGGTTCGATGAGCCGGTCCAGTCCGTCGCGGAAATTCTGGCCCACCACGGTTACGTCCAAATGGATCCGCTCAATGTATGCGGGCGGATGCACGACCTGATCCTGCGCAACCGGGTCGTGGGCTACCGCGAAAACGATCTGATCAGGCACCTTCATGTGCTGCCGGATTCCGGCAATCGGGTGGCCTTTGAACACTACCTGCCCGGAGCCGGGATATTAGTGGCTTTCCCGCTCGATGCGTGGCCGCATCTCATCGCCGGCACACAAAGCCGCCGCCATCTGCGCGGGGTCTATTCCGGGCGGCTTTCAGCGGCCGAGGAACAACTGGCCCGGCGCATTCTGGGCGAATTGGCGGATCGGGGCGCGCTCACCTCCGATCAAATCGAGGACGACGCACGCGCTCGGACGGCGTGGAACTCCCGGGCCCGAATGGTGAAGACCGTGCTGGAGAAGCTCTTCATCCACGGCCGGGTGTTCATTGCGAGGCGGGCCGGCTATCGGCGGGTGTACGATTTGCCCGAGCGGGTCTTGCCGGCCGCGGTCCTGGGGGCCGCGGTGCCCTCGGCGGCTGAGACCCGCCGTTGGCTCCTCGAACTGCGTCTGCGCCAGCGCCGCCTCGCCGTGGTGCGCAAGGCTGAATTGCCCGACGTGGCGGACTTGGTCATGCCCGTGCCCATCGCCGATCTGCCCTCGCTCTATTGCTTGCGCGCGGACGCCGCGCTTTGGGATGAGTCGGCCGCCGCATCCATCCGCGGCGACGCCGCTCTGGCGCCCCGGCTCCTGGCTCCGCTTGATCCCCTGATCTACGACCGGACGCTCACCCGGCGCCTATGGGACTTCGACTATACGTGGGAAGTCTACACTCCGGCCGCCAAGCGCCAGCGGGGATACTACGCATTGCCCGTCCTTTCCGGTCTGGACTTGGTGGGCCATGTCGAACCCAAGGCGGATCGCGCGAACGGCAAATTGACCGTCGTGTCGCGGCGGGTCCGCCGCGGCCATGCCATCGCGCCGGCCGTCCGGGAACTCGCTCGATTCCTGGGGCTGGCGGGACGATCCGGGATCGGAACGTATTTGACAGGTTCGGGCCGATAGTCTGTTTTGCACCTTTTATGAAAGTCGTTTCCTCTATCAAATCCGCCAAGAAGCGTCACCCCGACTGCCAAGTCGTTCGCCGCCGTGGTCGCATCTACGTGATCAACAAGACTGACCCGCGCTATAAAGCTCGGCAGGGCTGAGGGTTGGAGGATTCACCATGAAGACCGAAGGCCATCCCAAGCTCAACAACGTTTGTTTTCTGGACGTCGGCACCGGCCGGCGTTTCCTCACCCGTTCCACCATGAAGTCGGGTCGGACCGAGAAAATCGAAGGCGAGGACTATTTCATCGTCGTGCGCGATATCACGATGGATTCGCACCCGGCCTACACCGGGGAAAAGCGCCTGGTGGACACCGCCGGTCGCGTCGAGAAGTTCACCTCGAAATTCAAGCGCAGTTCGCGCAAGTAAGCTCCCGGGAAGCCGGGTCGGGCCGCGCCCGCGGCGGTCGCCGACCGCCGGTTTCGCGCGTCGGCCCCCTTGCATGAAGCTGATCTGCTTCGATTGCGATAGCACCCTGAGCGCGATCGAGGGCGTCGACGAGCTGGGCCGGCTCCGGGGCCCCGAGGTTCTGGCGCAGACCCAGGCCATGACCGACGACGCCATGAATGGGGCGCTGCCGATCGAGGACGTGTTTGGACGCCGCCTCGAGCTCATCCGTCCGAGCCAGTCCGAACTGTCCGCCATCGGCCGCCAGTACATCGAACAGGTCGAGCCCACGGCGCGGGCCACCCTCGCCGTCCTGCGCGAAGCGGGGTGGACCCCGGCGATCGTGAGCGGCGGATTTGTCCCGGCGGTCCGGCCCCTGGCCGATTGGCTCGGCATCGACTGGGTGGAGGCGGTTGAACTGTTTTTCGGGCCCGACGGAGCCTATAGCGGCTACGATTTCACCTTTCCGACGACCCGCTCGGGCGGAAAGGCCGAAGTCATTCGGCGCCTGCGCAAGGAAGCGGCGCCCGTGCGCCTAGCGATGGTGGGCGACGGCGTCAGCGATCTCGAGGCCAAGTCGGAGACCGATCTGTTCATCGGCTTCGGCGGTTTCGTTGTGCGGCCGCAGGTCGAGCAGGGGGCCGATTTCTTCATCCGCGCCCTGGCGGAATTGCCGGCGCTGCTCCGGTAGGTCGATGGCCGAACGAGTCCGCGGTGCGGGCGGGTCCCGGGCCGCGGCGCGATTGGGAAAATGCGCCCGCGCAGGGTTGCAGCCCCGTCCGCTCTCGCTTACCTGGAGCGCGGGGGGACCGCCGGTGGCGACCCGGCGCGGCAGCCGGGCCCGGCCGGCGGTCCGTCCGCTCCCGTGCTTTTTTCGCTTCACTCTCCCTACCAGCCCACCGGCGACCAGCCCCAAGCCATCGAAAAACTCGTGGCGTCGATCCGCGCGGGCCACCGCGACCAGACCCTGCTCGGCGTGACCGGCTCGGGCAAGACGTTCACTATGGCCAACGTGATCGCCCAGTGCGAGCGGCCGACCCTGATCATCTCCCACAACAAGACGCTGGCCGCCCAGCTCTACTCCGAATTCAAGAACTTCTTCCCGGAGAACGCCGTCGAGTACTTCGTCAGCTACTACGATTTCTACCAGCCGGAGGCCTACATCCCCTCGTCGGACACGTTCATCGAGAAGGAC
>CAZWMF010000516.1:0-3232 GCA_964634535.1 uncultured Opitutaceae bacterium
GGTCTTTTGCCCGATTGTCACCCCGGCGCTCCTGCGTCAGCGGCTCAATCCCGTGCCCTTTCTGGTCGCCCTGGCCGTCGCGAGCAACCTGGGCGCGGCCTCGACCCTGATCGGCAACGCCCAAAACATGATGATCGGGGAGGTGGCCCATCTCGGCTTCGGCTCCTATGTGCTCTGGAGTGCGCTTCCCGTGGCCTTCGCCTTGGGCTCCGCGTTCGGCCTGATCTGGTTGCTTTCCCGCCACGCGCTCCGATTGCCGGAGGCCGCCCCCGTTCCCGCGGCGGAGCCGGGTTATCCCTTCGATCGCGCTCATACGATCAAGGGCCTGGTCATCCTGGCGGCCGTGATTGGACTGTTCTTCACGACCTTGCCGCGGGAGATCGTCGTCCTGACCGCGGCGGCCATCCATCTGGCGAGCCCCAAGTTCCGCACGGCGGACTTCCTCCATCTCGTGGATTGGACCGTGCTCATCCTGTTTATTGGGCTGTTCGTGGTGACGGGAGCCTTTCAGGCGTCGGGCTACGGCGACGACGCGGTGCATGCGCTCGCCCGGGCGGGCATCGACCTGCACCGGCCTGCCACCCTGGCCATCACCACCGCCGGGCTTTCGAACCTGATCAATAATTCGGCGGCGGTCATGCTGCTGCTCAAGGTGAGCGATCTTTCCCACCCGGTCACCGCCTACGTCCTCGCACTGGCCAACAGCTTTGGCGGAAACCTGCTGATCGTCGGCAGCGTGGCCAACATCATCGTGGTGCAGCAGGCCCGCCAGTTTGGCGTCGATATTTCGTTTCGGGCATTCGCCCGGCTGGGCATCCCGGTGACGCTGGCCGCCCTCGGGGGGCTGCTGGTTTGGGTGGCGTTGGTGGGTTGAGGCCGGCCCGGTCCGGAAACCCCGACGGCGCGGGGCGATTGATCGGTAGAAGCGATTCGGGCAGTATTGCTAACGGCCGTATTTTAATGAGATGCGGGTAGCATCGGCTCGGAATGGATGGGGGCATTGACGAGCCGGCTTCGAACTGACTGACTGGTCAGTCAGTCGTGCCAACCGACAAAAAATTGCGCATTATCCAGGCGGCCGAGGTTTTGTTTCGGACGCGGCGAGCCCATGAAATCACCATGGACGATGTCGCGCTGCAGGCCGGTGTCGGCAAGGGCACGCTCTACCTCTATTTCGCCGACAAGGAGGACCTCATCTTTCAGGCGGCGGTGACCGGTTTTGACGAGATGTGCGCGGGGCTGCCGCGGTGCGCGGCCGAGAACGGCGCCTTTCGCGACCGGCTCCTGGCCACCTGCGGGCACATCGTCACCTTCTTTCAGGCCCGGCGACCGCTGTTCCGCATTATCCTGTCCGAAGGCGAGCGGCTGATGGAAGCGGGCGGGACCGGCCTGAGGCAGCGCTGGCGGAAGCGGCGCCGGAGCCTGACCGAGGCGGTGGCGGCGATCCTGGGCGAGGGTGTGACCGCGCAGGAGGTTCGCGCGGATATTCCGACCGCCATCCTGGCGGAGTACCTGCTCGGCATGCTGCGCACCCGGTCCTGGGAAATGGAGGATCGGCCCGAAGCGCAGCGCAGCCACGCGACGGTCGTCGACCTGTTCCTGACGGGAGTCGGCCGGCCCAAATCGTCCGCCCCTTCATGAGCCTGACCGCCGATCGTTCACCCCCCGAATTCCGGGTCGCCCCGCCCGTGGCCAACGGCAACGGCGAGCGCCGGCGCCAGCGGATCCTGGCCGGGATTCTCGTCCTGGCCGTCCTCGGATTGGGCGTGTTCGGATATTGGTTTTTCTTCATGCGGGGCATCGTCTACACCGACGACGCCCGGTTTGCCGGCCACCTGGTCGATGTCGCCCCGGAAATCAGCGGCCGGCTCATTGAGGTCACTGTCCACGAAGGCATGTTCGTCCGCCAGGGCACGGTGGTGTTCCGGCTGGATCCGGCGATTCCCGCGGCCGCCGTCCGGCAGGCCGAGGCGGCGCTCGCCTCGGCCCGAGCGGGCCTCTCGGCCGACGCGGCGTTGAACGACAAGGCAGTCAACGGCAGCCGGCCCGAGGAAATCAAGGCGGCTGCGGCCACGGCCCGGCGCCTCGAAAATGAGGAGGAGATGGCCCGGCTGGATTTCGAGCGGGCGCGCGCGCTGCTGCAGGACGCCGCGGTGACCCAGGATGCCTTCGATCGGGCGCGCACAACCTACGAGTCGGCGCGGCAGAGTCGCGAAAACGCCGCGGAAAATCTGAGCCTGCTGCAACAGGGTCCGCGCCCGGAGGACCGGGCCGCGGCGAAGGCCGCGGTTGCGCTCGCCCGCAGCCGCGTGGCCGAGGCCGCGGCCGCGTTGGAAAACGCCCGAGGGGATCTGGCCCGCTGCACGGTGCGGGCGCCCTTCGACGGCTGGGTGGTGCGCCGCTGGCTCGATCCGGGCGCCATGCCGCTCGCGGCCCAGCCGGTCATCAGCGTGTTCGATCCGGCGACCTTGCGGGTGGACGCCAACATCGAGGAGCAGGATCTGCACGATGTGGCGATCGGCGATTCGGCCGACGTCGCGGTCGATGCCTTTCCGGCCCTGCGGCTGCGCGGGCGCGTGACGGAGATTTTGCGCGCGGCCAACTCAGAGTTCAGCTTGATCCCGGCGGAAGGGGTCGCCGGCACGTTCATCAAGGTGACGCAGCGGGTGCCGCTGCGCATCGCCGTGGCCCCGCCGGCCGATCTGGCGCTCGGTCCGGGCCTGTCCGTCGAGGTGCGGATTCATTCCGGCTCGGCGGCGCGGGCCGCCGGCGCGCATGACTAACGGGCCGGATTTGCGGGCCAACCGCTGGAGCGTGCTGGGCATCATCATGCTCGGCACGTTCATGGCCGTGCTCGATTCGAGCATCGTCAATGTCGCGTTGCCGCACATGATGAGCACCTTCGGAGTCGACCGCGAGCAGATCGAGTGGGTCGCGACCGGCTTCATGCTCACCTCGGCCGTGGTCATGCCGCTCGTCGGCTGGCTGACCAACCGGGTGAGCTACAAGACCCTGTATCTGGGCAGCCTGCTCCTGTTCACGGTGGCGAGCGGGGCCTGTGCGATGGCCTGGAGCTACGAGTCGCTCATCGCCGCCCGGGTGCTCCAGGCGATCGGCGGCGGGGCCATCCAGCCGATCGGCATGGCGATCGTCGCCGAACTGTTCGCGCCGCACGAACGCGGCAAGGCGCTCGGCATCTGGGGCATGGGCATCATGGCCGGACCGGCGATCG
>CAZWMF010000517.1:0-2997 GCA_964634535.1 uncultured Opitutaceae bacterium
TGGGCGGCTGGCATTGGTCATGCTGCAAATTTACCTGCGGTTCCGCTCCGGAGCCGCCGGATGAATCCGTTGCTTCTATCCCTGCCCCGCGCTCCGTTGCATTCCCGCCATGAATACTTCCATGATTTACGGGTTCCCGCGTCGACTAATCCCGTGCCTTCGCGTTTTCGCAGTGCTTGCCGTTGCATTGGCGCCTGCGGATTTCATTCGAGGATCAACCACGGCGAGCGGCAGCTTGGAACTGACGGCGTTTGGCGTCGATCCGGCTGAGGGAGTCGTGGCCTGGACCGGTCCTTGGACTGCGACCGGATTTGTTCAAGCGAACAATAGCGCCGGGGAGTCGGACTTTGACTTCGAAACGGATCCATCCGGCACCCTGGCAACGGCAGCCGTCACTTATGCCGACGGCACGGGCTCGGCCGCCGTCCCCGCTGTAAACGGTGCTTATGCCGAGGTGGCGGCGACCATTAGTCTGCCGGCAAACATCGACGAATCGGCGAGCGTTTTCCCGGCGCAAAGTTCGCTGGAGAATACCTTTAGCATCGATGATGCGACGGGCTTCGTCGATGTCGCCTTCGGCGCGCTGCTGGAATCGTCCCTAGTGGCCGACGCCGATGCCGGGGGGCAGGTGCTGCAAAATGACGACATTTTCAACTTGGACGTCGACGGAACTTCCGTCCTGTCATTTTTCGACCAAGCGTTGGCAGGGCCCGACGGTTTTGACGCGGACACGCAAAACCCGAATCTAAACGAGACGATCAGTCTCGATTCCAGCGAGGAGCACGACGTGGTCATCAGCCTGGAATATGATCCCCAGGCCCTGGAGACGATCGTGCCGGACGCGGGGCCGACCTGGCTATTGCTGGTGCTGGGTGTGGGCGCTCTGGCGGCGGCGGTCAGCCGGATCGGTTGGACGCGAGCGGCACAGGCGCGGAATTAATCCGTTCGACGAAATCGGGCCCAACTCGGGCCGACGGCGATCACCAGACATTCCAACCGCGCGTGTAACTCCCATGAATGCTACCCCAACCCTGATTCGTAACCGCACAACCGCCCTGCTTCTCGCGGGGCTGACGATCCCGGCCGCCTCGACGTGGGCCAAGTATGTGGGCGGCGAGGCCAGCCCGTGTCCTTTTTGTCCCTATCCGCCCACGAGCACCGGGGACAGCGCGGAGATTCGATTGACCCAGGGAAATCTGCGGGAACCGCTTTCCGCGATGGGCGGTTCAATTGCGCAAACGATCGACTTCTGCCTGACTTACAATTCCTATAATGCCGATGCCACGCAATCGCAGGTCGATTCCGGTATCGGGTACGGCTGGACGCATTCCTATGACAGCTTTTTGTTTGCCCAGGTCGGGAGCGTCTTCCTCATGGGGCCCGAGGGGAGAACCGAGAAGTTTCAGCTCGGCGCGGGCGGCATATACACGGCGGACCCGGGGTATTCCAACCGGATGGTCAAAAATCCGGATGGGTCGTTCACACTGACCACCAACGACGGGACCGTTTCCCATTTTGGGTCCGTGGTCGGCACGCCGTTTGCCGTGGGCGGCCCGGTATACCGTTTGCTGAGTGTGTCGGATCGGAACAACAACATGACGACGCTCCTTTACACCAGCGGTGACCTGACGAGGATCACCGATACCTACGGGCGTTTTCTGACACTCACTTACAATGGTTCCCACCACCTCATGCAGATTGAGGATCCGCTGGGCCGCACTATCACCCTCTCCTACGACGGCACGGGTCGGCGCGTGGTCGGTGTGACCGATCCGGCCGGCAAGACGACGAGTTACACCTACAACCCCCTCAATCAGATCATCTCCCGAACCGATCGCGATGGCCGGCTGTTCACGATCCAATACCAAGCGAATCTGCCGGTTGGCATAAAGGACGGGAGCGGCGCCAGCCTGTTCAGCCTGACCAACTCGACCCAGTGGGCGACATCCCTGGCGGCCTTGGCCTCCGAACAAGAGCGCGCTTACACGCCGGGCACCGTCCGCAAGACCGACGGGCGTGGCAATGTCTGGCAATATCAGTACGATGCGAACGGCAATGTGACTCAGGTGACCGCCCCGGACGGGGCGACCACCCGCTACACCTACACATCGGCCGCTCTTCGCCTCGCGACATTGACCGATGCGGATGGGAACACGACCCGATACGCCTACGACGCTCAGGGCAACCGCACGGCGGTGACTGATCCTTTAGGCAATGTAACTACCTACACCTACGAGCCGGTATTCAATCAGATGACGAGCGCGACCGATCCCAAGGGTCGCACGACGACCTGGCAATACGATGCCCATGGCAATCCGACCCTCGAGACGGACCCTTTGCTTCAAACCCGTTCATGGACCTACGATCCGCACGGCAAGATCCTCACCGAGACCGACAAGAACGGTCATACGACCACGTTCGCGTACGATGCGTTCGGCAACGCGATCAGTCGCACCGATGCTCTCGGCGGCGTCACCACCATGGCCTACGATGCCGTTGGCAATCTGCTGACCCGCACCGACGCCGATTCGCACACGACGGCGTATCAATACGATCGGCTTAACCGCCTCGTCGGGGAGACCGATTCCGACGGACACGCAACGGTGACGATGTATGATGGTGAGGGCGATCGCGTTGCGTTTACCGACCGCAACGGCCACACGACCACCTATACCTATGACCTGCGTCGCCGTCTGGTCGCCGCCACCGACGCCCTTGGCCATTCCGATGCTTCGACTTACGACGGGAACGGTAACCGCACCACCACGACTGATCGCGACGGCCATACCACGATCTTGGCCTACGACGTACAGAACCGGCTCATCTCCCTCACCGACGCGCTGGGCAACCCGAGCGCCCTGACGTATGATCCCTTCGGCAATCTGCTCACTCAAATCGATGCCAATGGCCACCGCTCCGTCTATGCGTACGACGCCCTGAACCGACGCGTCTCGGCCACGGATGCCTTGGGTTATGTCACCCGAGTAGCCTATGACA
>CAZWMF010000517.1:3007-3216 GCA_964634535.1 uncultured Opitutaceae bacterium
CCCGGCGCCCACGTCGGCAAACGCTCCGAACACCTCGTCGTCCGCAAGAACGGCAGCGTGACGGACACCATCGACCCGAACGATGCCGTCACCAACATCACCTACGACGCCGTCGGCAACCGCCTCAGCGTGACCGAGCCGGACGGTAACACGACCGTCTACCAATATGATGCTCTCAATCGGCTCACCGTCGACACCAACGCCGCCGG
>CAZWMF010000518.1:0-3215 GCA_964634535.1 uncultured Opitutaceae bacterium
CCGTGCCCAGAATCCAGCCGGACTTGCCCATAAGCCGGCCATGCTGGCGCAAAGCCCGGCGACGATCAAGCGCGCACCCGCGGGGGTGTGCGGACGCTACCGATTCCGGCGGCGGGGGTGGCGCCGGCAGGACGCCAGGGGGTTTCGATCGTTCTCCTCCGCCCACGGGGCGGGCGCGGCCCCCAACATAGGGCTATCCCTTCGGCCCGGTTGCGCGTACGCTGCGGGATGGAAAAACGCCCGTTCGCAGAGTTGGGGGTCTCGCCGGAGATCCTGAAAGCCGTCGACAAGCTTGGCTACGAGGAAGCCTCCCCCATCCAGACCGCGGTGATTCCGGCGATTCTGAAGGGCCGCGATGTGGTGGGCCAGTCGGCGACCGGCTCGGGCAAGACCGCCGCGTTCGCGATTCCCGCGATCGAACTGGCCCGCGCCCAGGAGCGCGCCGTCCAGTGCCTCGTCCTGTGCCCTACGCGGGAACTCGCCGTGCAGGTGGCGGAGGAGACCGGAAAACTGCTGCTGTTCAAGCGGGGACTCCACGTGGTGCCGATCTATGGGGGACAATCCTACGACCGCCAGTTTCGGGCGCTCGAGTCCGGCGTCCAAATCGTGATCGGGACGCCGGGTCGGGTGATGGACCACATGGACCGGGGTACCCTCAAGCTCGACGCCCTTCGCCTCCTCGTGTTGGACGAGGCCGATCGCATGCTCGACATGGGTTTCCGCGAGGACATCGAACACATCCTCGGACGGGTGCCCGCGAAGCGGCAGCTGCTGTTCTTCTCGGCCACCATGCCGCGGGCCATCCAGGACCTGATCGGACGCTACACCCGCGATCCGGAGTGGATCCGGATCGAAGCCCATGCCCAGAATGCGCCCCAGGTCGATCAGGTGTACTACGAGGTGGACCGGCGTTCGAAGCTCGAGGTCCTGACCCGGCTCATCGATCTCCACGATTTCCGCTATGGGCTCATCTTCTGCAGCACGAAGGTCATGGTCGACGAACTCGACGAGCAATTGCATTCCCGCGGCTACGCGACCGATCGGCTGCACGGCGATCTGAGCCAGATGCAGCGGAACCGGGTGATGGAGAAGTTTCACCACCGCGCCTTCGAATTCCTGGTCGCCACCGATGTGGCCGCCCGCGGTTTGGACGTCGACGACCTGGAGGTCGTGTTCAACTTCGACCTGCCGAACGACGCCGAGGACTACACCCACCGGATCGGCCGCACCGCCCGGGCGGGCAAGACCGGCAAGGCGGTGACCTTCGTGTCGGGCCGCGAACTCTACAAGCTCCAGAGCATGGTGCGGTTCGCCCGCTTGAATATTCGGCGCGCCCGCGTGCCCTCGCTGGGCGAGGTCGACGAGGCGCGGGCCAACGTGTTTTTGGAAAAGCTCCGCGCGGTGCTCGACGCGGGAAAATTCGCGCGGCACGACCAGTTGGTCGACCGGCTTCTGGACCAGGGCTACGCGAGCACTGATATCTGCTCGGCGCTGATCCAGATGCTCAAGGGTGGCCCGGCTCCCGCCCAGGCGCCGGCCGCACCGGCTGCCCCCGCCGTTCCGGCGGCCGTCCGACCCAAAGCGACTCGCCTGGCCGCGGCGCCGGCGGCAATCCCCGAGCCAAAGGCGGAGCCGGAGCCGGTCGAACTACCGGCCCCGCCCGTTCGCACGGGCCGGGAAGCCGGAATGACGACGCTTTTCATAAATGCCGGGCGAAAACACTTGGTCACCGCGGCGGAGATCGTCGGCAAAATCGCCGGGGTCACGCGACTGCCGGCCAGCGTGGTCGGCGCCATCGACCTCCATCAGCGTCACGCGCTGGTCGACGTGGCGACGGAGCACGCGGAGTTCATCGCCAAGAAGGTGAGCGGCATCCGGCTGCGGGGACATGCCCTCCGGTTGGAACCGGCCACCGCCGAGCATCGGGCCGCCGAGTAGCTTGCCCCCGCAACTCGACCGCTGACGCTGGCGCCGGGAAGCAGGCGCCAAAATATCGAGATTTGCGCTGGCGGCGGGCGACTCAGGCCGGTCCGCGCGCGAGGGCTGGCATGGCCTGGGAAGGCAGGACGAGGCCGGGTGGTATGGCAAAGCCGCGCAGAAACTCCGCGGCCGGCAAGAGGCGTCCGCCGGGCCGTTGCAGCCGCAGGAGCCGCAGGGTGCCGCGGCCGGTGGCCACCGACAGGGCCGCGGGCTCGCCGTCCAGGATCCGCCCGGGCGCGCTCGGCGGCGCGATTTCGACCGCCTCGGCCAGTCCGAGCCGGATCGGCTGCCCGGCGATGTCCACGACGCACCCGGGCCAGGGATGCAGGGCGTTTATCCGGGCCGCGAGGACCGCGGCCGGCGCGGTGAAGTCGAGAACCCCGTCGAGCTTCTTGAGTTTCCGGCAGAAACTCGCGCGGGAGCCATCCTGCTCCACAAAGTCGAGGTGCCCGGCCGCGAGGTCGGGCAATGTTCGGGCGAGCAGCCGGGGGCACGCCGCGGCCAGCTTGGCGGTCAATTCGACCGCGGTGTCGCGGCGCTCGATCGGCACCCGCTCCACGGCCGCCACCGGTCCGGCGTCCAGGGCGCGGACGATGCGCATGAGCGATACCCCGCTCTCGGCCTCGCCGCCCGCGATCGCCGCTTGGATCGGCGACGCGCCGCGATATTTGGGCAGGAGCGAAGCGTGCAGATTCACGGTGCCCAGCCGGGGAATGGCGATGAAGGCATCGGATAGAATATGCCCATAGGCCATCACGAGGGCCAGGTCCGGCCGCAGGTCCGCGAGGGCGGCCTGCTCGCCGCCCTGAAGTTTCTCCGGCTGCCAAACGGGCAGGCCCCGCTCGAGCGCCCAGGCTTTGATGGCGTTCGGCTGGACGCGCTGTCCGCGTCCGGCGGGCCGGTCCGGCTGCGTGAATACGCCGACCACCGCGGCAACGGTCCGGCCCTCGCCGGCGAGCCAATCGAGCGCCAGCCGGGCGATTTCGTCCGAGCCGAGGAAGACGACGCGCAGCGGCGAAGCCATCCGGGTCACTCCCCTTCGTCGGCCCCCGCCGGAGTTCCGGGCCGGTCCGTGCGGGTCTTACCGACCAGATCGAAGATGATCGGGCAGCCGTCGAGGTGGAACTCCTTCACCAAGCCGGCCTCGAGATACCGCCGGTAGGCCTCCGTGAGCTTTTCCTCCCGATTGCAGAAGACCCGGATGCGGAACGGCCGGTTGCCGGTCTGGGTCACGT
>CAZWMF010000519.1:0-3200 GCA_964634535.1 uncultured Opitutaceae bacterium
AGCCGACGGCCAATGGGACCAGCGCCTGGAATCGACGGTAAATGCGATTTTGCCAGCACTCGTCGCCGTCGGCCTGTTCGGCTTTGCCCTCCGCTGTCTCGGCGCGGGCTGGCTGGCGCCCCTCTGGATCGGCCTCGCGGCGGCCTATGCGCTGCCGATCGCCTGGGAGAACGTGGCCCACGGCTTCCATTCCCAACAGTGGTTTCTGCTCGGACTGGCCTTTGCCACGATCGTTTGGTTGCCCATGAGCCGGCCGTTTTCCTGGCGCTGGTGGCTGGGCGCCGCGGCGGCGGTCCTGGGATTGGGCAGCATGGCGTCCGGCTGCTTCGCCGCGGCGGTGGCCGGCGGCTTGATGGTCGGGCGCATCCTGCGGGACCGCCGCCGGCTCGGTTCGGCGATACCCGGACTCTTGGTTTGCGCGGCGGTGGTGGCGATCGGGGTCGCGACCCGGGTGGTCATCAACCACCAGGAAGGGATGCACGCCGGTTCCGTGCGGGATTTTCTGTTTACGGTCGGGCGGGAACTGGGCTGGCCGGCCTTCGATCTCAACCTGGGTTTTCTATCGCTCGTACTGTGGATTCCGGCGGTCGTGCTCGCGATCCGCCTGTTCCGCCATCGGGCCGATGCGTCGATCGAAAGCGACGCTCTCGTGCTCGGCTTGGCGGCCTGGGTGCTTCTGCAGGTCCTGGCCGCAGGCTACGCGCGGGGATCCGGCGGCCTGCCGCCGCCCACCCGGTACATGGACACGCTCATTTTTGGGCTGATCATGAATGGACTCTGCCTGGCCCGCCTGAGCAACGAGCCCGCGGTGCGCGGCCGGTGGCGGCGGGGTCTGGCGGTCTTGGCCGGAGTCTGGGCGACCGCGCTCGGCGTCGGCGGCTGGCACCACCTCAGCCATGTTTTTAGAGATGATTTGCCGTCGAATCGCCTCTATGAGTTCTATTGTGAGCAGAATGTCCGCAATTACCTCGCGACCGGCGATTCCGCCTACCTCGAACATCGCGAGATCCCTTATCCGGGCGCCGGGGGCATGCGCGCGCGGCTCGCCTTGGCTCCGCTCCGGCCGGTCTTGCCCTCCAGCGTCCGGCTGCCCCTCGCTTTGAATCCGGCCTCGATAGAATCCGGCTTCGTCCGAATCGACACGCGCCGCGCGGAGTCGCATCCGCTGCCCACGGCCGAGCCCGCCGGGCTGGCCCCGGACACGCCGGTTCTGGACAACGCCGTCTTTTGGGGTTCCTACGGCCCGAGTGGAACGACCGCGGTTCGCTCCTGGGAAAGCCAGCCCGTCCGCTCCGCGATCCGGGGAAAGTTGGCCTTCCACGTGGCGGGGGACCTGGGTGCACCCGGAACCACGCTCGAATTGCGCGACGCGGCAACGCACCAAGTCCTCAGCGCAGTCGAAGTGGACGCGACGCCGGGCCGGCGGTGGCGCTGGGCGTATGCTCCGGTGCCCCGGCAGCCGTTCGTCGTCGTCGCGCGCACCGAAAAACCTGCCCAGTGGCTCGCTTTCAGCGAGCCGGTGGAAATGGGCCGTTGGTCGTACTGGGCGATGCTCGCCGTGCACCGCGGCCGGTGGCTCGCCGGACTGGCCATAGTGTCCGGGCTTGCTCTCCTCGCCGCGACCGAAGGCTGGCGACTCGGGCGAACCCAGCTGAACTGAACGGCCATGACGCGAAAAATCCTATCCACCATTCTCGGGGCATTGCTCTTGGGCTTTGGGCTGGTCCTGCCTCGGCAACCCCGGCTCCAGCGGATCAATTCGGGCTACGCGTTCGCGGCGGAATTGGCGTCCACCAAGAAGGGGCGGGTCCAGGTGTATTTTGACGACGGCAGCGGTATCACCGAACGCAATTCGACGATCATAGAGTTGGCGAAAAGCGATACGCCGCTGCCTTATCGGCTGAAGTTGCCGGCCGGCACGTTTTGGGCGTTTCGGTTCGACCCCATCGATCGGGACGGGACGGTGACCGTAACCTCGGCGAGCGTGGTGGACGATTCCGACACGATCGTACGCCCGCTCGCCTTGGATGCCTTCCGGCCGATCCATCAGATTCGCTCCGCCACCCTGGGGCCAGGCGGACTGCGGCTCGAGGTCGAACCCGGCGCGGACGACCCGCAGACGCTCATCACTTTTGATCCGCCGCTCGTCCTGGCGGCGAGCGCAGCGCCGTTCCTGGGGGATTGGATTCGCTCGGGGCTCCTGGCCTCCGCGGCACTCGCGGTCGCGCTGTGGTTCCTCGTCGGCGGCGAGGCCGGACGCAAGGCGGTGGCCCGGGCTGTGGCCTGGGCGATGGCCCGCCCGGTTCGGGCCGTGGGGCTGGCCGGCGCCCTAGCTGTCCTCGCCAGCTCCTGGCCGGTGGTATTTGCGGGCAAGAGCTTCGTTTCCCCGAATTTGGGCGCCATGTTGCTCTACGACGAGATCCCCACCTTGCCGGGCTACCAGGCCAGGGCGACCGTCGAGGTGAAAGGTTCCGACGTCGGCGCCATCATGTGGCAGCACGTGCCGTATTCCGCCGTCGAAGGTCGGTCGGTTTTCCGGGACTTGGAGTGGCCGATTTGGGACCGGGACAACTCCGCGGGGATGCCGCTCCTGGGTCAGGGGCAGTCCATGGCCGGCGATCCCCTGAATCTGTTCGTGATGGCGACCCGCGGGGCCGCCTGGGCCTGGGACATCAAGTTTCTAGCGGCAAAATGGCTCCTGGCCGTCGGCCTGGGGCTCTGCGTCTACCGGCTTAGCCGGCACATCGGAGCGGCCATGATCGTGAGCTTCGCCGCGCCCATCGTCGGGTTCTTCGTCTACCGAGTCAACCATCCGGCCGTGTTCAGTTTCTGCTATGCGCCCTGGATTCTATGGGCCTGGCTGGGCATCGCCGGTTGCACCCGGGTTCGCCCGGCCGCGGCGTGGTCGCTCGCGCTCGTCGCCGCCGATTGGTTCGAATTGACCAGCGGCACCGTCAAGGAGGCCTTTGTCCTGCTCTTGGCGATCAATGCGGCCGGCGCGTTGGCGCTGCTCGGCGCAGACGGCGCCGGGCGCATACGGTGGCGGCGCCTGGGCTTCGCCTTGGGCGCCACGATCCTATTCGCGGGACTGGCCACCCCGATTTGGGCCACCTTCCTGGAAACCCTGCGCGTCGCCTACACGACGTCGGATCCAAGGGCGGTCGCGCAGATCCAGCCGTCCCTTCTGCTGGGGCTCTTCG
>CAZWMF010000520.1:0-3200 GCA_964634535.1 uncultured Opitutaceae bacterium
GAACCGGCGCATAGAGGTTTTGCAGACCTCGGCCTTACCACTTGGCTACCGCGCCGCAAGTATTGCGGACAGAACTCAACCGATTAAAATCCGCCCTAACCCGACGGCAAGGACAAAGGAGGGAAGGTTCGGGTTAGCGCGCCGCCCGCCCGCGCCGAGGGCTCGATCATCCAAGCCCTCCGGGAAATCTCGGCTCACGGCAAAAGGTCAATCTTGCCTGGGGCGCTCGAACGCGAAGCCTGATTCCACGCGGCCAGAAGATCTTCTCGGCGCGTGATCGCGAAAATACATCCGGATGATTATGCCGTAAAACCGGCTGAGCTCAGGCATGCGCGGGTTCGCCCTTAACCAAAAATCCGGCCGGAAGCCGACCGGTGACATTCCGGTACAGCGCATCCGCGCACAAGTCGATATCACCGTCCCAGACCGGCTGGCCAAACTCCCCAACCCGCACACTGGCAAATGACGCCAGATCACTCCAAGCCGCAAAAACGCCCTCTCCAACATAGGAAGACAAATCAACCGTGCCCTCGATTCCGTCGGCAAAATGAAGCCAGAGGCGGTACCCTGACTGCGGCTTGAGGGACGTGACCTTCATGGTCTCCACTGTGAGTGAAAAGGAACGGCACCGCAAGGAGAGCTCGCGCGAATCTGTTGTCACCCAATCTCGAATTTTCGGGGGTCTTGGCATTACTCGGGAAAAGAATCACCGCTCCGCAACCGCATCGGTCAAGGGCCTTTGACGCCTTGGGAGGACTCCAGGCGATTCGGGCCAAAATCGCCCAAACGAATTTGCAGACCTCGGCCTTACCACTTGGCTACCGCGCCGCACTTTCTGCGGACAGAACACAACGAATTGAAACCCCCGAATTTTGACCGCAAGTCAAAAGGCCGCGCTCGTGTTTCTCACGGCGGGCCGCTCAATTCCGCCGAAGGGCCGTTCGCGCCGTCTCGGGCCAGCTGCGTCAGGCTCAAGCCACTGCCTCTAGAATGGCTTCAGGATGCTTGGCCGCTACCCTTAAGAGCACTTTGGCCGGGCCGCTCGGATGCCGGCGGCCCTGCTCCCAGTTCTGAAGCGTATCGAGACTGATCCCAATCGCTCGGGCAAACTGAGTCTGGCTGAAACCAAGCTTCGCGCGGACAGCGGCAATGGAGTCGGGAGATATGCGGTCGATGCGAGCGGCGGTCTTGCCCTCGCCGCGAAGGTAGGCACCCGCTTCGCGGACGCCCTGCAATAGTTCATTAAATGCGGCTTTCTTCATGGGAATTCTTGATGGACGAGTTGGGAAAGTTGCTTCGCTTGCCCTGCGCTCAAATCGCCTTGGACATTTTTCGCATACGCGTAGAGAAGGAGAATCTGCTGTTTGGCTGTGACTTGGTAGTGGATGATTCGCGCTCCCCGCATTTGCCCCGCCCGCTGGCCGGTCGGCGAAGCTTGCGCAAGCCCTTCGAGCCTGGAATCACGTCGCCCGACTCGGGATCGAGCAGGAGGACCAATTCGAGCTCGAAAATCTCGGCTTCCGTCAAAAGCCGGACGACGGATCTTTCGAACGTGGGAAAGCGAACGAACTCCACGAGACACGATGTACGCCACTGGCGCACAAAGCAAGCGGAAACGTTCGGCCCTTTCCCACGCGATAAAGCGGGTCTGCGCAGGGTCCTAGGACGGCTGAATCGAGTCTGTCGACCCCGGCGCAGGCCTCGGCCGACGCACCTCTCCGGTGAACTGGGAATTTCTTGCCGGGACGGGGGCTCCGTGAGAACGGTCGGCAGGGTCTGATTACAAGCTGCTCATAGACATTGGTATGCACATCTGGCACACCGGATGCTTTTACGGACGTGCGTCGGTTTTGGCGGTACTGGATTGATTTCTCAACTGCTCAAGCCGTTGCACCCCTCGTCAACGACATCCGCAAGCAGCCCTCCCCTCATGAGTGAATCAACTTCGAAGATCGCCTCACACGCGGCCGCCAACCCTGGCGCCCGTCTCCCCGAATCGACTGCGGCCGGCAGCCTCTTGCTGGTCGGACTCGACTGGGGCACCAACACCTCCTGCCTCATGGCCAGTTCTCCCGGGAACCAGACCACGTGCGTGCACGAGCAGATTCCCACCGTCGTCGGCTATGTCCCGGACAACGTCCTCGATGGGATCATCCCCAAGAACGCCACCACCCTGTTCGGCCGCGAGGCGCTCAAATACAAGCGCCACGTCAACATCGTGCGGCCGCTGCGCGGCGGCGCGATTTATGATCTGCCGGCCGCGACCCTGTTCGCCCAGCACCTGCGCAGCCGGCTCCCGGCCAGCGCCAAGGAAGTGCGCGCGGTCATCGGCGTGCCCGCCGTTTCCGACGCGGCCGCCCGGGAGAACATTCGCAGCGCCACGCAGGGGGTGTTCGACAAAGTCCTCTTTGTGCCCGAGCCGTTCCTCGCGGCCCTCGGCTTTCGCGACGAGTCCCGGCTGAGCGACGACGATTACAAGGATCCGGTGCTAAATTCGCTCTACATCGACATCGGCGCCGGTTCGACCGACGTTTGCCTGGTGCAGGGGCACTACCCGACGGCGGACGACCAATTGAGCATGCCGTTTGCCGGCGATGCCGTGGACCAGATCATTTTGGAACATGCGCTCGCCACCTATCCGGACAGCGGCCTCAGCCTGAACCGGATCCGCGAAATCAAGGAGCGCCATTCCTTCGTCCTCGCCGAGGATGCGGCGCTGCCGGCCATCGCGACCGTCATGGTGGGCGGCAAGCCGCGCAAATTGGACGTCACCCGGCAAATCGGCGCCGGCTGCGAGGTTCTGCTCAAAAAGACCTTCGAGATGGCGCGGGAAATCATCGCGCGCGCCGATCCGGAAACGGTCGGCGAATTGCTCCAGAACGTCATCGTCACCGGCGGCGGCAGCCTGATCAAGGGCTTCGGCGTCGCCTTGCAGACAAACCTGCTGGAGGAAGGCTTCGAGAACGTGCGCGTCACCGTCCTCGGGGAAAACTACAAGGACCACGTGGCGCGGGGCGCGCTCAAAGTCGCCGGTCAGGCCAAGGAACGCCACTGGCAGACCTTGATCGGCTGAATTCCCCGGCCCGTGCTCACCCGAACCGCTATTTCGGATTGTCGGGGGCCATGATGCCGTGGTTGGTCAGCGTCGTCCTCGCGATTGCGGTCGTCGGTTTCGCCGTTCGCGAGGTTCGCTTCCGCCG
>CAZWMF010000521.1:0-3193 GCA_964634535.1 uncultured Opitutaceae bacterium
TGTTCCTGATCCGCAAGAACGAGCTGGATATCTACGACATCCCGATCGAGTCGGTCACCCGGCAATACCTCCAGGCCCTGCGCGCCATGCAGGCGCTCGACCTGGATTTGGCCGGCGAATTCTTTGTCATGGCCGCGACCCTGATGGAGATTAAAAGCCGGTTGCTACTGCCCCAGGGCGAACACGCGGTCGATCCCGCGGCCGAGGACGACGAGGGCGATCCGCGCTGGGAGCTCGTCTACCAGCTGCTCCAGTACAAGAAGTTCAAGGAGGCGGCGGCCGAACTCGACGCCCTCAGCCTGACCCGCCAGAATCTGTTCGCCCGGCGGGTGCCCTCCCGGGTCGATTCCGCCGCGCGCCCCCTCCAGGCGGTCGACCGGATCGAGCTGTGGAACACCTTCAACCTGGTCCTGCGCCGCCTCGCCGAAAAGCTCGTGGTCGGCGAAATCCACGACGAGGTCGTCACCGTGGCCGATCAGATGGCGTGGCTGCTCGGCCACCTGGCCGAGCGTCCGGGCTTCGTCTTTTCCGAACTCTTCCCGGAGGGCACCACGCTGCGGCGGCTGATCGCCACGTTCCTGGCCATGCTCGAGCTCACCCGCATCCACAAACTGCGCATCCGCCAACACGAATCCTTTGGCGACATCGTCTGCGAACCGGTTCTGGAGATCCCGCTTGAAACCCAACCAAAGCCGAGCAGCGTGACGGTGTGAGCACCGGTAAAAAACGTTCGCCCCGCCGCCGCAAGTCGGCCGGCATGCTGGGGGTCGGCCTGGACAATGACGACGGGCACAAGCGCATCACCGCCGGCGAGAAATTCCTGATCGTCGGCGGCTCGGCCGAGACGCACGAGCGCATGACCGAGGCGGTGGTCAAGACCTTCGAGGAGCTGAAGCAGCGGGGCACCTCGCTCGAGAAGGTCGAGCCGAAGGAATTGGCCGAAATCCTCCACAAGGCGACGCCGCGTTGAGCCGCCCGCCATTTGCCTTTGGTCCAAGTTCCGCACACCTTCAAAATTTAGAACACCATGTCCGAAAAGATCTCCCCCCTGACGACCGAAACCTTCAAGTCCTCGATTGCCGATTCGACCGTGCCCGTGCTGGTCGATTTTTGGGCCGCCTGGTGCGGCCCGTGCAAGGCGATCGCGCCGATCCTCGAAGAACTGGCGGTTGAATTCGACGGCAAGCTGAAGATCGCCAAAGTCAATATCGACGAGAATAACGCCCTGGCGGTTCAGTTTGGCGTCCGCTCGATTCCCACGCTGCTCGTGTTCAAGGGCGGCCAGAAGGTTATGGAGGTCGTCGGCCTTCAGCCCAAGGCCACGCTCAAGGCCAAGCTGGCGCCGTTGGTCGCCTGATTCGCCAACCTTGCGGGGCGGGCCCGCGGCCGGTCAATCGGCGAACGCGATTCCGACCGCAAACAGGACGGCATAGACGGCTAGAAACATACCCGTCTGGCCCAATAACGTGATCAGTTGGGCCGGGTGCACGGCTTGGCGAAGCCGATCGGCCTGGCGCCACCCGAGCGGCACGAGGAGGACCGGCAGCAATATCCACGGCCCGAAGCCCCGGGCCCAAAACAGGACGGGCACGAGCAGGGCCACGGCCAGGCAGACGGCGTATTGAATCCGTGCAAATCGCCGGCCAAACCGCACGACGAGCGTCCGCTTGCGGGCCTTCCGGTCGGTTTCCGAATCTCGGTAGTTATTGACGAGTAATATGTTCGCCGCCAATAAACCGATGGGAATCGACGCCAGCAGGGCGTCGGCATCGATCCGGCCCGACTGGACGTAAACGGTTGCCGCCACGGCCACCGGACCGAAGAAGAAAAATACAAAGACGTCGCCCAGGCCGACATAGGCTAATGGAAACGGGCCGGCCGTATAGGCGAGGCCGCTGGCGATGCTGGCCACGCCGACGACCAAGAGCGGCCAACCGCCCCGGCCGAGCAAGCTCAGACCCACGAGAAAGGCCGCGGCGAACGTCGCAAGCGCGGCGGCCCGCATCGCCGACGGAGCGACCCAGCCGGCCGCGACCGCGCGGCGCGGGCCGACCCGGGCGGCCGAATCGGCGCCCTTCAAAAAATCGCAGTAGTCGTTCGCAAAATTTGTGCCGATCTGGACGAGCAAACCAAAGGCGAGACAGGCGGCGGCCGGCGCCGCGGCAAAGGTTTGATTTCGCAGGGCCAGGGCCGAGCCCACCAGCACCGGGGCAATCGCCGCCGGCAAGGTGCGCGGTCGGGCCGCCGATATCCAAATCCGCGCCGCATTCGGCCGTTCGTTTGCCATGCCGGTCAGTGGATCGAGAAACCCTGGAACTGCGCCGGGCGGACGCGCAGATGCCGCTCGGTCTTGCGGATATACCCCAGCATTTTCGCCTCGATCGCCGCGATGAAGGCCTCGAGCTCCGGCTCGGCACCCTCGACCTCGAGATGAACCCGTCCATCGGGCAGATTTTCGACAAAACCGGCCACCTCGAAGCCCCGGGCCACCTCCAGCACCGCATACCGAAATCCGACCCCCTGAACATGCCCCTGAAAATGGGCGGTCGCATGATGGATCTCTTTCATGGTGATGGGGTCAAGGGATATTCTTGTCCCGGTTTTTCGGCAAATGTCAACCGGCGCGCGACCGGTTTTGGTTTGCGTTTTAGCCCAGGTCGGCGCTGAGTCCATAGCAACCCATGGATAATTGCAATTCTGAGGGTCCCTCCGACGCTCCTGATGATGGCTGGGAAGAGCGCGGCGAGCTCGCATGGAATGAGTTTGATTGGGAGCGCTACTTGAGGGCGCAAGATGACGCCGTCCACCGGTACCTGGGCTATTACGAGTCCATGAAGCCGGCGCCGGACCGGATCGACCGGGTGGCCGAGCAGATGGGCTGGGAGCCCTCGAGCCTCGATACCCCCGCCGAAGCGGCCGATGAAACCGACGATGCCCAGCCGCTCGACTTCGAAAGCGGCGAGGAGGTCTATACCCTCCACAAGAATCCCGTCTTCGTCGCCACCAAGGCGATCATGCTCAGCCTCCAGCGCACCTGGGAGTTGCTGGCCGTGGACGCCGGCAAGGCCGCTCCGGCCATGGCGATCCCCTACCTCGCCTCGTTGCACCGCGCCGAGGAACACGCCATCCAGGCCCTGCACGCCCTGGATTTTGGCGACTATTCGATGGTGGTCAGCCTCTTTAAGCGCGCTCT
>CAZWMF010000522.1:0-3190 GCA_964634535.1 uncultured Opitutaceae bacterium
TCGTGCCGTCGCGGTGGAGTTCGCGGACCGTGACCAGTTCGCCGTTGGCGATGGCGTGGCCGTCCTGGGACCGGCCGTTCATCTTCAGCTGCAACCGGTCGCCGGGAGCGAGGTCGATGGCGCGCTCCTCGACTGGGGCCACGCGCTCGGCATAGCGGTAGGAAAGCATGGTGCGACGGCCGTTTTTCAGGAGGATGACCCCCTTCGCATTCGCTCCGGCAACCGGGCAAATCTCGCCTCGGCGGTGGCGGCCGTAGGTTCTTAGAAAAAAAACGCTTGTTCCCGCCGGATAACTGTCGGGGTCCTGCTTTTCCGCCGCCGTCAGATCGGCGGCCCGGAACGCGGACAGGCGGGCGGCTGGACCGAGGCGGCCGGCTTCATCAAGCGCCGCCCGCACGGCGGCGTTGACCGCATCGACCTCGCGCCAGGTTTGAGCGGCGATGAGCGGGCGCTCCCGGCGTTCGAGGGACTGGAGATAGCTCTGGGCCAGGACACGCCGGCCTTCCTCGGGCGGGTGCTCCTTGACCCAGCCCAGGCTGTCCAAGGCGTCGAGAGCGTCGGCGGCCATGCCGCGGGAGGCCAGGCGGACCGCCGAGCGGTACGCGGCGACCGCCTTTTTCTCCGAACGCTCCACCAAGCGCGGGTCCTGGCGGCGGATCGTCCTCAGTTTCGCCACGGGAACCCGGGCGTAGCGTTCCAGGAGGACCAGGGCGTCCGAGGCGGCGACGGCGCCGTGCTGGCGCGTGTCGCCGGATAGGATCAGGCGAGCGCCCTTGCCTTGGGCCAGGGCGGCGAGCCGCTGCATGTCGCGGATGCCGATCTGTCCGCTCTCGTCGGCCAGGACCACCGCCCGCTCCGGGAGGTCGGGCCGGTTGAAGAACTGGGCCAGCGTTTGTGCGGGAAGCCCATCGTTTTGCAGGTCGAGCACCTGCTGGCGCTGGGGCGCGAGAACAACGACGGGACGCTGCGCTTCCAGAAGGCCGCGGTGGACTTCCCGGAGCGCGGTTGTTTTTCCGGTGCCGGCCGAGCCGCGGAAAAGTGTGATGAAGGAGCGGCTTTCCAGGATTTTGCCCACCGCGCGACGCTGTTCGTCGGAGAGCGCGGCCTCCGGTAAGAATTGCGGGTTGAACGGCTCGTGCGCCTGCACCCCTTTCCGGGCAGCCTGATCCAGTTCCATTTCCAGGCGGACGAGTTCGCGGGACGTGACCTGGTTGTTTTCGACGAAGAACACCGTGGGCATGCCATTGAGCGTGTCCCGCAGGCCGGAAATGCTAAACGATTGGCCCCGTCCGCGGACAAGCGCCGCGGACAGGAGTTCGTGCTGGGGCACGACGGCGTTGCGCTCGAAAACGTGGCGCTCGGCCCAGGACAGCAGGGCGGGCAGGTCGGCGGGTGCTTCGCCGGGGGCGGGGGCTGATTTGCTGAACGATTGCAGCGCCGTCCGGTCGCCGGGGGCCAGTTGGCCGAGCCACGATTGGCGCAGATTCTCCGCCGTCGCCTCCTTGTTCTTTCGACGGCGCTTGTCATGGGCCACCTGCGCGCGGAGGTCCTTGACGTTGCCGGCCGGACCGTCACGCGCTATCCGCCTTGCCGTCTCGGCGTCGATCTGCCGTTTCCTTTTGGAGAAGCGGTCGATCATCTCCTGGGAAATCCCCTCGATCTCGAAGTTTTTCCCGGCCGGCCGGGTGCGATAGCCGAGGGCGTGCAGCTCGCGGCACAGCTCGTGCTCGTAGATGCCGTTGGCGAACCGCTTAGCCCGGAACATGCCGTGCGTTTGCAGGGCCTTCCACCGGGCCTCAACCGGGTCGAACGTCGCGTTGAAGACAACGCAGTGGGTGTGCAATTGCGGGTCGAGTTCCCGGCTCGTTTCGTGGCGGAAACAGGCGGCGACCAGGTTGCCGGTCGGGCGGACCCCGTCCGCGTTTCCGTCCCGGCGAACGCGGGTTTCCGCGAAGGTTTCAAGTTCGCGGAGGGTCGCCTTTACCGCTCGATTGTGGGCGGCGATGATCCGGGAATCCTGGAACAGGGCGATCAGGGAAACGCTCTTTGGCGGGCTGATCGTCCAGTCGTAAAGGACTCGCTTGTTGGCGACCATTTTCCCGTCTCTTTGCCGGACCGAATTGCGGCGCACCGTCAGCCGGTTTCCGGTGTTGGGATCGTTGCCTTCGCAGAGGGCCACGAATGCCGATTGCTCCACGTTTCCGGTGAGGTTTAGACGTGCGGCTCCCTCGCCGAACCATTGGCCGGCTGCGATGTTCCTTTCCGCATAATAGTTCCCCACCGCCAGGTGCGATTTGTAATACTCCTTGGCATTGGCCAGGTCGGTCTGGGTATGCGGTGAAATCATGGGCAATGTCCCCTGCCTCTCCCGGATAACCGGGTCTGGGGAAACAAAGACTTGTTTCCCATTTTACGCACGACACCTGACCCCTTGCGCTCAGCGCAACGTCCGGGCGACAGCCGTCGCCGGTCGGCCAGCGGGCCGGTAGGAAGGCGCCAAGGGCGCAATTTGGGCACTTTCATCGCAATGGCAGGCCCGGCATCCTGCCGCGGTCTGGGGTCCTTGAAATGGCGCCAGCTGGCCTCCCGGCCTTCGGATCGCGGCGGATGCCGTGACGCTGGCAAAAGTCGCGCAACTCGCGGCGGTCCACATGGCGGTATTTCGCCGGCAGGCTCTCGTGCAGTTCGCCCAATTTGTAGCGCAGCCGGGGATGATCCAAAAGGTACACGAGAAGATGAATCTTCCATGTGCTGGCGTGCCCGAAATCGGCCTCGCCGATCGCCCTGCCGGAACGTTCCCGGAAGAACTGGAGGACCTCCGCCAGATGGCCGGCCGTGCGGCCGGTTCGATCGCCTGCCAGCGCGGCCCAATATCTGGCGGTCGCGGCCCGGAGGGCAAAGGGAACCTCCTTGCGGCCGAAGCCCAGGAACCGCCGCCAGAGCCGGACCAAGACGAAGGCCATGACATCGAGCGAGCCCGCCTGGTAGCCTTTGATGAGGGCAAGGATTTCCATCTCGGAAAGGCCGCCATGGGGACCGCCCGCTGCGGCCTTGGTGACAGGGGCCGAGGGGCACCTCCAGGGCGGTGGATGAAGCGGTCCGGGATCGGCCAGAAAGAGGCGGAAGGCCGCCTGAGCGGCCGGCTCCCTCGCGAAGCGGCCGAACAGCCAGGCGCGGACCCGAAGCGAGC
>CAZWMF010000523.1:0-694 GCA_964634535.1 uncultured Opitutaceae bacterium
CTATCCGAATCTCGCCAACAACGATTTCACGAAGGATCTGGCGGCCTTCGACCTTGCCGCGGCGATCCTGATTTCGAAGATCCGGACGATCGGTGCGATGATCTATCGCTACCAGAACGGCCTGCCCTACGTGTTTCCGAAGCAGGAGCTGCCGTTTTGCGATAATCTCCTGCACATGATGTTCACGGAGCCATATCAGGAATACGTGGCCACGCCGGAGGCGGCGCGGGCGCTCAACCTGCTCCTCCTGCTCCATGCCGACCACGAGCAGAACTGCTCGACGTCGACCGTGCGCACGGTCGGTTCGAGCGCGGCGAATTTGTTCACGTCGGTATCGGCGGGCATCTGCGCGCTATCCGGACCCCTGCACGGGGGCGCCAACAGCGCGGTCGTGCAGATGCTGCAGAACATCTACGACGAGGGCGACGACGGCACGCGCTTCATCGAGGCGGCCAAGTCGGGCGGCAAGAGCAACCGGCTGATGGGCTTCGGCCATCCCGTTTACAAGAATTTCGACCCGCGCGCGAAGATCATCGGCCGGGTCTGCGACGAGCTGCTCAAGAAGCTCGGCATCAACGATCCGTTGCTGGACATTGCCCGGCGTTTGGACGAGGCCGCGCAACGCGACGAGTATTTCATCTCCCGCAAGCTTTACCCGAATGTCGATTTCTATAGCGGAATCATCATGCGGGCG
>CAZWMF010000523.1:704-3179 GCA_964634535.1 uncultured Opitutaceae bacterium
ATGTTCACCGTGTTTTTCGCCATCGGGCGCGTGCCGGGCTGGATCGCGAACTGGCGCGAGGTCGCGTCCACCCCGAAGGGCCGCATTTATCGTCCGCGGCAGGTCTACATCGGGGCGGTCACGCGCGACTTCGTGCCGATGGACCAGCGGCCGTGATCCTGCTCGGGGTCAATATTGACCACGCCGCCACCCTGAGGCAGGCCCGCTATCGCCACGCGGCGGCGACGGCCGGCGGGCCGGTCGAGCCCGATCCGGTGGCGCTGGCTTTCCTGGCCGAGCGGGCGGGCGCGGACGGCATCACCGTGCACCTGCGGGAGGACCGCCGGCACATCCAGGAACGCGATGTCTGGCGCCTGCGCGAGGCGGTCACCACCCGGCTGAATCTCGAGTTGGCCGTGACTCCGGCGATGGTCGAGTTCGCGCTGCGGCTGAAGCCCGACTCGGTCTGTCTCGTGCCGGAGAACCGGACGGAAATCACGACGGAGGGCGGCTTGGACGTGGTCGGGCAGCGGGATCGGGTCCGCGCCTGTGTGGCGGCGATGGCGGAGGCGGGAATCGCCGCGAGCCTGTTCATCGACCCGGACGAGGCCCAGATCGACGCCGCGGCGGCGGCCGGCGCCCCGGTGGTGGAACTGCACACCGGCGCCTACGCCAACGCCTATGGCGGACCCGGGCGGGCGGGCGAATTTCAGCGTCTGCGGCTCGGCGCCGCCCGCGCGCACGGCGCGGGCCTGCGGGTCAACGCGGGCCACGGTATCAACTATGTGAATATTGCGGAGGTGCGCACCCTGGCCCACGCGCACGAGTTCAACATCGGGCACAGCATCCTGAGCCGCGCCCTCGGCACCGGGATCGAGGAGGCCGTCCGCGCCATGAAGGCGCGGATGAATCCGGGCCCGGCCTGATGAACCTGGCGCTTCCGCCGGGCGGCCGGCTCTTGAGCCTGGGCTGCGACCTCATCGAGGTCGCCCGGGTGCGGGGGGTGATCGAACGGCAGGGCGAGCGTTTCCTCGATCGGGTGTTCACGCCGGAGGAGCGGGCCTATTGCCAGGCCCACGCCCATCCCTATCCCCACTACGCGGTGCGCTTCGCCGCGAAAGAGGCCGTGGCCAAGGCCTTCACCACCGGCATCGGCGCCGAGATGGGCTGGCGCACGGCCTCGATCGCCCACGGTTCCCGGCACGACCCGCGGGTGTGCCTGGATGAGCAGGGCCAGGCTCTCCTGCGAGCGGCCGGCGCGACCGGCGTGGTGGTGAGTCTGTCCCACACCGAGACGATGGCGATGGCCGTGGCCGCGCTCGTGCGCGTTCCGGCGACCTGACCGGCCGGCGCCATGGACCCTACCGAACCGCCGGTCGGCGAGGACGCGAGTTCGCCCAAGGCGCCGTCCTACGCGTTCTCGTGGGCGACGCTCGGCTTCATTCTCGGGGCCCTCTTCGTGATCGCGCTGCCGCCGCATCGGGCGCCGCCGCCGGCCCCGGCGCCCGCGCCGGTCGTGGTCCCGCCGCCCGTGCATCGGGAGCCGCTCCAACTCACCACGATCGAGGCGGTGTTCGAGGTCTGGCAGCGGCACGCCGTGTGGGACGGCGATATGACGGAAGTCGCCCTGTTCGACGGCCAGACCAAGGACTATTCCGATTGCTACGAGGTGTTGCGCGCGAACGGGCGCTTCTATTTCCGGTCGATCCCGCGGCTCACCCGCGTGGTGGTGACCCACGGCGTGCCGGAGAATTCCCCGCTGGAATTCACGGAGACGGCCGACGAGCGAGCCGAATGGTTGCACCAATCGGACGAGGAGGATTGGAAGGCGATCCGCGAATCGATCCGCAAGCCATGAGCCCGCCCCGCCCGTTCAGTTCGCCGATTCTGACCTGCGCCGCGGCGGCGGCGCTCGAGCGCCGGCTCTTGGGCGACGACGACGCGGCCGCCGCACGAGCCATGCGGCGGGCCGGCGTCGCCGTGGCGGAGGGCATTCTGCGCGACTATCAGGAGATCGGCGGATTTCCTCCGACTGGCCGAGTGCGGGTTCTCGCGGGCAAAGGGCACAATGCGGGCGACGCCTTGATCGCGACCGGTGAGATCTTGCGCCGCCATGCCGGTGCAACCGCCACGGTCGAGTTCCTCTTCGGCGAGCGCGCGTTGAAGCCTTTGGCGGCGCAGGCCTGGCGGGAGTTGGTCGGCGCGGGCGCCGAGCGCGTGCGCGCGGTGGCCGATGCGCGTTCGGATGCGTCGGCGGACCTCGTCATCGACGGGGTATTTGGCTTGCAATTCCGCCCGCCCCTGTCCGCGGAGTTGGCCGCGGTTTTTCGCCGGGTAAATGCGTCGGCGATTCGGCTGCGCGCGGCCGTCGACCTGCCGAGCGGCCTCGACGAACCGGATGCGTTCCGGGCGGATTTCACCTATGCGACCGGCTCGGTGAAGGCGCCGGTGCTGGCGACGGCCAACGCCGGGCGGATCCGCTACCTGGACCTCGGC
>CAZWMF010000524.1:0-3173 GCA_964634535.1 uncultured Opitutaceae bacterium
CCCTCAGGGACCGTCTGCGCGGCCCGCTTCACTTCGGTGACCACTCGGGCCGGTTTGGGGGTTGTCTGGGCCTTGCGAAGCTTGCCCCGGAAGGGCATATTCAATTCAAGCTGCGCCACGGGCACCGGGCCAGTCTCGCCCACAACGCGCGTGCTCGCTTGACTCCGCCCGCGGGCCCAGGAGAATGATCCCTTTGTCTTCGAAAACCACCTATGAGCAGACAGTACAATAAGATCATCAAACGGAAGCGCCGCCTGGCCTATCTCAAGCGCAAGACTACGGCGGCAGCGGCGGCCAAGGCCAAGAAGTAAGCGCGAGCCCGCGCTCGGCTCGAAACGCTCGGTTTGATCACGGTCAGCCTTATCTCCCTGGGCTGCGCCAAGAATCTCGTCGACAGCGAGATCATGGTCGGCCACCTCCGCCAGGCGGGCATGGCGGTGATTCCCGAGGCTGAACTGGCCGACGTCGTCATCGTAAATACCTGCTCGTTCATCGACTCGTCCAAGGAGGAGTCGATCGGGCATATCCTGGAGGTCCATCAGAACCGCGGATTGCGCAAACGCCGCCGCGAACAGAAGCTGATCGTCGCCGGCTGCATGTCCCAGCGCTTCGCCAAGGACTTGCCCGGGGAAATGCCCGAAGTCGACGCCTTCATCGGCCTCGACCAGGTGACGCAAGTCGCCCCGATCATCGAACGGCTCTGCGCGACCCAACGCGCGCCCACGGCGACGCCCGCCACCTTTGTCACGGCGCGCTCGACCTTCATCCCCGACTACGATACCCCGCGTTTCCGACTGACGCCCCGGCACTTCGCCTACGTGAAGATCGCCGAAGGCTGCAACCACCCCTGCACCTTCTGCATTATTCCACAAATCCGCGGCCGGCACCGCAGCCGCACGGTCGCGAGCGTCGTGGCGGAAGCCCGCGCTCTCGTGGCCGACGGGGTCAAGGAACTCGACCTCATTTCGCAGGACACCACCTTTTTCGGCATGGACACCTGGGACGAGCGTCCCAACCCGCGGACACCGGTGGACTCCTCCCGGGGAACGGCGCTCACCACCCTCATGCGCGAGCTCAATGCGATCGAGGGCGATTTCTGGATCCGGCTTCTTTATACCCACCCGGCCCACTGGAGCGACGAGCTGATCCGCACGATCGCGGACTGCCCGAAGGTGGCCCGGTACGTCGACATGCCGCTCCAGCACATCAGCGAGCGCATGCTCGCCGCCATGCAGCGGGAAACCACGGGGGCCTACATCCAGAATCTGGTGGACCGCATTCGCGCCGGCATTCCCGGCATCGCCCTGCGCACCACCTTCATCGTGGGCTTCCCGGGCGAAACCGAGGCGGACGTCGATGAACTCTGCGCTTTCGTCCGCCGCGCGCAGTTCGAGCGATTGGGCGTCTTCCGCTATTCCGCCGAAGATGGCACGCGGGCGGCCAAGCTGCCCGACCAGGTGTCCGCTGCGGAAAAGGAACGGCGTTGGCGCCGCGTGATGGCGCTCCAACAGGACATCGCCCGGCAGGTGAGCAGCCGATCGGTTGGCCGCAAACTGAAGGTATTGGTCGACGAGCCGGGCGTGGCGCGCGGCGAATCCGACGCCCCCGACATCGACGGCCGGGTCTATGTCGCCCGCGACCTGCCCGTCGGCGAATTCGCCGAGGTCGCGATCACGGGTTTCGCCGACTACGACCTCCTGGCCCTGCCCCCCGGGCAGAAACCGGCCGCGTTCAAGACCGCAAAGATGGCGCAATAGCCGGCAAAGCCCGGGCCACATAGGTCGGGATGATGCCGTCGAAACTGCCATTGCTGAAGAATACGACCACGCGCGGAACGGCGTCCGCCGGCAAGGTCCGCGCGGTCAGCTGATCGAGCAATTCGGCATTGCTGGGAAATGCGGCCGCCTCGCGTCCCCGGGCTCGGAGTTCGGCCGCGACCTGGGTGGCGTCAAAGCGTTCCTCGTCGCGCAATTTCTCCGGCCGATTGACCGGCCCCAAGTACACGTCGTCGGCCTGCGCCAAGGCCTCCACGAAGTCGGATTGCAATACCCGCGCCCGAGCGGTGTTGCTTCGCGGCTCGAAGGCCGCGGTCAGCCGTGCGCCGGGGTGGCGGCTCCGCAAGGAGCGCAGCGTCTCCGCCAGCGCCGTCGGGTGGTGGCCGAAATCCTCGATGATCGTCAGCCCGCCGACCCGAGCCTTGGTCTCCTGCCGGCGCTTCACGCCGCGGAACCGGGCCAGGCTGTCCAGCTTGAGTCCGCTTGGATCAGGCGACGCCGATGGCGCGGCGGCGGCCAAGCCGGCGGCGACCGCCGCCATCGCCGCATTGCGCGCGTTGAATTGGCCCGGCAGCGTCCAGCGCACGTGAGCCCAAACACGGCCCTGCCAAAGCAGGTCAAATTCCGCCCCGGTCGACGATTCGGCGAATCCGGCGATTCGAGCGTCGTTATGCTCTCCCAGGCCCACGCGCACGACTCGGGTCCACGGAGTCGGACCGAGAGCGGCCAGATTGGCGTCGTCGCCATTGAGGACGATGCAGCCCGACCGCGGGACGATCCGGGTCAGGTGCTGGAAGGTCCGCTGCACATCGGCCAAATCGCGGAATATATCCGCGTGGTCGAATTCCAAATTATTGAGCACCGCGATATGCGGCGCGTAATGGATGAATTTGCTGCGCTTGTCGAAGAACGCGCTGTCGTATTCGTCGCCCTCGATGACAAAGGGCTCCGCCGGATCGCCGAGGAAGTTTCCGACCGGCGGATCCTGCGGCACGCCGCCGATGAGAAAGCCCGGATTGCCGCCGTTTTCACGCAGCAAGAAGGCGGCCAGCGCCGTGGTGGTGGTCTTCCCGTGGGTTCCGCAGATGACCACATTGCGCCGCTCCTGCAGGACAAATCGGTTCAAGGCTTCCGGCAGCGACAGGACCGGAATGGCCCGGGTGTCCCACAACCATTCCACCTCCGGGTGCCCCCGCGACATCGCATTGCCGATCACGACCGCGTCGGGCTTCAATTGCGCGAGCCGCTCCGGATCATACCCCTCCAGGACGGCAATCCCGGCCTCCGCCAAGACCGTGCTCATTGGCGGGTAAACGCCGCTGTCGGCTCCCATCACCGCGTGCCCCGCGGCGCGCAGCAGAAGCGCGGCATTGCCCATGCCCGTTCCGCAGATGCCCA
>CAZWMF010000525.1:0-3168 GCA_964634535.1 uncultured Opitutaceae bacterium
TCGTTACAAATCAGATACTTAGGTATCCGGACCCCCTCCAGTTGCGAAAGTCAGGTTAGCCGGCAAGGTATTGGTAGAAGTTCCGGGTCTGCGCCCGGGCGTTCTCGGTGACGATCAGGCCTTCGGCGCCGGGGCAGCTCTGGACGAAGTCCAGGCCCTTGGGCACGCCGAGGACAAAGGCGGTGGTCGACAGGACGCCCGCTTGCAGACAGCTCGGAGCCACCACGGTGGCCTGCAGGCAACCGTTGGCGACGGGCGAACCGGTGCGCGGATCGATGATGTGGCCGTAGCGCCGACCGTTGCGGATGATACAACGCAGGTAGTCGCCTGAGGAGGCGACGCCCTTGTTGCCCACGATCGCGAGGCTGCCGGCGGTTGCGCCGGGGTGGCGGGGATCCTCCAGGCCGATGTGCCAGGCGGGGCGCCCCGGGGGCGTGCCCAGCATCCGCAAGTCGTGGCCGAAGTCGACCAAGGCGGCCGGCAGTCCGCCGTCGGCGGCAATCTGGCCCACGCGGTCGACCGCGAATTCCTTGCCGAATCCGCCGAAGTCAAGGGCCATGCCGGGCGAGGGCAGAAACACCGCGCCGGGCCGGCGCTGCACCTTCGGCCAGCCGACCAGCCGAAGAGCCTGGGCGATCTGGTCGGCGCTCGGGAACACGAGGTCCGGATTCTTCCAATTCCACAGCTGGATGAGCGGCAGGGCCGTCGGGTCGAGCACCCCCTGCGTCATGAAATGGAGCGTGTCGCAGAGCTTGAACAGGATCTCGGCGTCCTCGTCGACCGGGACCCAGTCCCGACCGGCGGCGGCATTGATACGGCTGATCAGGCTGTCCGGCTTGAACCGGGTGTACTTGGCCTCGAAAGCCTGAACCCAGCCCACCGCCTTCCTTTCAAAATCCGCCGCCTGGGCGTCGCCGCCGGGCGCGGCATACTGGACCTCGCAATGCGTGCCCATGGCCGGGAAGGTCAGGCGACGCAACGGCCCGGCTTCGCCGACCGTGGTGGCGGGCGGCGGCGTGCGCTGGGACTTGGCGATGAAGCCCGTGGGAAACCCCGGATTGGCTACGGGGTGGCGCCGTGGACGATCTCCACCGAGGAGATCGTCATGCTGGCGTTGAGCATGGCGGGGTTGGATCGGTCGGCCGCCAGATGGAAGGTTTCGATGCCGATGTACGGGGCCCGGTCCTGCAGCCGATAATAGAAATCTTCGATCTGCGGGTAGGTCGCCTTGTTGACGCTAAAAAGGACGCTGTGGAAGGCGAACTGGCCGTTGCTCACATCCTGGGCCGGGGAACTGTTGAAGCCGGTCAATCCGGAGTCCCGGGCGATTTGTTGCACGGTGCCGGTGAGCCGCAGGCTGTCGAGCGTCTGCGTGGGGTCGAGATGCGCCGCCTCGGTCACGGCGCGCTTTTCCACGCGGTCCTTGTGGCTGATCAGATTCAATTGGGCATCGAGCGTCCGGGAGGTATCCCCGGCGGTCGCGGTGAAATCGACCGCCCGATTGACCAGGCTCATGCCCCACAGGACCGCGCCGCCGAGGAGCAGGACGACGATGAGAATTTTCTCGCGGGCCGGCCGGCCCAGAAAGATCGTGCGCAGAGTTCGGATCATGACGAGGACGGGGGACGGGGGCTCAGTTTGATCGCGCTCGCCTTAAACGTCACGTCGGCGCGGAACTGGGAGACCGTGGCATTGCTGCTGCTGCTGCGGATGTCGACTCCGCCCTTCGCGACCTGCGGCAGTTGCATGAGATTGTTGCGGTAGACCGGGACCTCGGCCGCGTTCGGAGTCTGGAAATCAAAAGAGAGCGTGTTCAAGCTCGTCTTGGACGCCGACACGCTCAGGAAGGTGATGGTGTCGGGTCGCGGTCCGTCGACCACCCGGATCATTTCGATCGGGTAAAGCCGCTTGTTGCGCAGGGCGTCGATATGGTCGGCGATATCGGCCAGGCCGCTGATCCGGTCGACCAGCGGGGCCTGCATCTGGATCTGGAGGTTGCGGGCTTTCTGCCAGAGCCCGCCGCCGACAAAGGCGATCTCGCTCAGGGCGAAGAGTCCAAAGGCGGCAAAGCATCCGACCGCGACCAGCCAGAGTATATTGTCGCGGCGCCGGGTGCGGCGCAGGCCGGCCAGTTCCGCCTTGTCGCGCACGTCCAGAGCGGCGGCCTCGGCCGCGGCGAAGGGCGAAGCCAGAGCGTCGGCGTGGGTTACGAACTCCCCGTCCGCCGCGCCTGCCCGAATGGTCAATGGACCGGTCACTTCGAGGAGGTGGACGCTCTCGAATTCCTTGAGCAGGGCCAGTCGGGCCGCCGCCCGTTCCTCGTCCGTCGCCTCGGCCGCCAGCGGACGGGACGCGACCCGGCTGGGCACCGGACCGTTCGACCAATGGATCGCGGTCAGGCTCTCCGGGGTCGTGATCACGAGGGTGGTCGCCGGCTCGACGGGGACATGGAGGACGGCGGCGAAGGCCGGCAGCACGAGTTCGGCGCCGTCCCAGGCAGCCTGCTGCTCGGCGGTGAAGCGTCGCCGGTAGGCGGCGTAGGCCAGGGCCTGGGGCGCTCCTTCGGTCCAAAAATAGCCGTAGTAGAGGTGTTCGAGCGGGAAGGGAGCCAGGGTTTCCAGGGCGAGTTCAACCTGGTTCGTTACCTCGCGCCGGCGCTCCGCCGCGTCGGCGGCAGCGCTGGCCACGGGAATGGACCGCGTAAAGAAGAGCGCGTCCGGCAGAAGCACGGTCCGGGGCGGCGGCGGACCGTCGCGGAAATAGGATAATGGCGATGCGCACATCGGAGGAGCGTGGCTTAGCTGGCGGAGGGCGGAGGCGTCAGAATCCCATCGTTTTCGCGAATTTCCAAGATCGTAAAGGGAAACTGCACATTGACCCCGGCCGCGGTGGAGGCCTGGGCGCTCGTGGGCGTGGAACTGGGTCCGTAGGTGTTCATCTGGATGTTGGTGGCGGTTTCGCCCGCTTGGTCGGCAGACGTGCTTTTCTGGGCATCCGTTGCGGTCGTTTGGATGGTTTTGGCCGAACTGCCCTGGGGGGCGACCACGACGGAAAGCCGGTAGACCGACTTGCCTTCGTGAACCGTGATGAGGATGCGCAATGCCGATATGGTCAGGCCAAATTTCCCCGGATTGCCCGACGGGCCGACGACATTGGTAATCTGGCTCG
>CAZWMF010000526.1:0-3166 GCA_964634535.1 uncultured Opitutaceae bacterium
TCGCAATGCCCGGATGAACGCCAAGCCGGCCCGAGTGCTCCGCGCAGTGGGAGGGACCGCGCAGTCGGGCCCGGAGGCGTTCAAGAAGCTGCGCTACGCCCCGGCCGGGCCTTTAGACTTCGAAACCCCTCGGGTACGGGCCGTTGGGTATTCTCGAAGAAGCTGCGCACGGCCATTAGAAGCGCGCCATGGCACTCAGTCCGGCTGAAACTCTAGAAAGCACTCGGCGGCCCGTCTCGTTCCAGAGCCCCTGTTAGTCAAGAATGGCCTGATTCCCAACTTCTACCAAATAGGCAGCCTGCCCGCCGTAGCCCAAAGGGCGAAGGCGGGGGCGAAGGCGGGGCTCTCTTATCGAAGGTATTCCGCCACCCAAGCCCGTCCAGATGTGGCGATTGCGAAGCGGGATGGTCCGAGGTCCTCGGATATGAGCGTCAGCACATCTAGCAGCTGAAGGGTGGCGACCTTTCCATGGTTCTTATCGAAGTAGTTCAAGACCGTTTCCAGGCGGACCACGGGCGGAGCGGCGAATTCGTCGCGCAGGTCCTCCGGTATCACGGCCGGGGCTCCGTCCCGCAGGAGGCAGTACCGCGGGGGATCTCCCAGCTCAGCCGGTCCGGCCCAGCCAAACTCCGCCTCGGCCAACCAGGCCACCAACCGCTTCATGTACGGGCGATAAACCGCCCCGTCAAAGTGGGCCAGGCAGCCCGTCGGCACCGGCATCAAGTTGTGCGCAAAAAAGCTCCGCTGGGCGCCGAAAATATTGTCCACGTCGACGGGTCGCGGAAGGCCGAGCGGATGGGTGACCCCGAATGGGGTGTGGAACGGGACGAGCATGGAAAGGAAAGTTCGCTACGGGCCGTGGGCCGAAGACTGCTAAAATTAGGTTACAGTAGAATAGCACCGCATTGCCCATGACCCGCTTAACCTTGTCGATTGCCGCCGCTTTTTTCGCCGCCTCCCCGGCGTGGGCGATCGTGCCGGTCGGTCCCGCAACCCCGGCGCCCGCGGTCGCCCCGCCGCGCCCGACCCTCGGGTTAAAGTTTAACAAGGTGCCATTGGGTAATGTGATGCGCGTATTCTCAGCACGGTTCGGGGGCGTGCCCCTGACCGTCGAAGCGCGGGCGACGGCGCCGATCTCCGGCGACTTTTCGGGCGATGATGTCCAGACGGCGGTGAGTGCGGCGGCGCGCCAAGCGGGCCTGTTCACGGTGCCCCTGGGAGCGACGCCCGCCGCCGGCTTTCGACTGACCCTGCATCCGCCTCCGCCCGCTCCCGTGGCCTCGACCGTGAAATCGGCTCCGATCGGAGGACCCGCCCCGGGGCCTTCGGAAGCCGAGCGCCGGCGAACCGAGCTATTGCGCCAGCGGGCCCAGCTCTTGCAGGCCGCCGCCAAACTCGACGAATAACCGGGTCGGGGGTGAGGCGCAGCATCACCGGTTTGGTGATGGACGCAGTCTTGGGAATGTTTGCAAACATTCCCTAGCCCCCAAGGTTCGGTTGACGCAGACCATGGCGGATGGCTTGATGCCGGCATGAGCGATGAGCCATTCGATCCGCCCGCCGGCGCGGCCGCCTCGGAGTACCACGTGCCAACCGCCGGCAACGCCGAGATGCGGATCCGGTGCTATTTCACGGAGCTATTGCTGCAGAGCCGCGAAATCGAGGATCAGACCCGCGTCCTCTATCTCGGCCGCCCGGTCTTGCTGTGGGAGGCGATCCGAAGCATCGCGGAAAGCTGTTTTTCCCTGTGGAGCCAGACGGAGCGCAAACCGCGGGACGGATTCATCCGCGAAACCCTGGCGGTCAAGGAGCGCTGCGCCAATGAAGGCCAGGAACTCGTTTTGACCGCGCTCAAGAATCCGCTGCAATCCAAGGCGATCGCGCGGGTGCTGCTCCTGGGCCATAATTTTCTGCGCACGCTCGATATTTGCTACGAGGCGATGCTCAGCTATCCCTCCCAGAAATCCCTCACGCGCAAGCCGAGCGAGATCGACGTGGTCGTCGACTGGGCGATCGGAGGAATCCGCGACTGGGCGGTCCACTATCCGTATGCCTTCGAGCCGGGCACCAAGGAAAACCCGGCCCAGCGGTTGGCCCACGTTTCCCGGCATTACTCGACCGACCGGACCGTCCGCAGCCAGATCAGCCACAAGCAAATCGCGAACATCTTCATGTTGCGGGAAACCACCGTGGCGGACCTCGAGCGACGCGCCCTGGCCAAGTTGCGCGAAGGCTTCAAGTCGAGCGACGCGGGCGCCGCCCTCGACCCCGACCGCCGCAAATAGCGGGCGGGTTCAGGGCTCCATCAGCCGACGGTCTCCCGAGTCGGACCAGCCCATGAAGGCGGCCTCGACCGGTTCGGTGGCCTCGACAAAGCGCAGACCGCAGCGGAATCGCCACAGCCAGCAGCCGCCGTCGAGCCGATCGTGGACCAGAAGAAAATCCGGGTCGGCCCCGCCGTCCGGCGTGGCAATGCTGTATTCGCCCTGGGTGATCTCGTCGATCGCCTCGAGCAGGCGCATGGCGTAGGGGTTCGACTCGAGCGCGACCGTCCAGGGCCCGCTGACGCCCACTGGCCGGCCGCCGCGAAAATAGTACCCGAAGAATCGCGGCGGGCTAAAATGACCCGAGGCCCGCAGGCGGCGGAGTTCGCCTTCGACGGCTGCGACAAACCGCACGCTCCAGGGGTAATCCTGGGGCAAACGAAAACTGGGAAGTGGTACGAGGATGTTCTCGCTCATGACGACCGCAACGACTGCTAAGCATAATAACGGCCAACTTGGCCCGTTTTTGAGCCGTATCCGGCTCTGGGTGCCCACCCCGGACGAATATCACCCAACTAATCTGCCGGAAACCACTTATGAACAAATCATATCGCCGCTAGCGCCCGCCGCGGAGAAGGCCGCCGACCAACCCCCCGATCACCCCGCCGGCGGTCGTGTCCTCGACCTGCTCGGTCCGAGGCAGGTAGCGGGCGATCTCTTCGGCGAGGTTAAGAATGGGCATGGTCTGCAGCCACACCTTGCCCGGTCCGGTGAGCGCCGCGAGGAATATGCCCTCTCCGCCGAAAATCATGTTGCGCAGGCCGCGCACGCGCTGGATGTCGAACTGGACCGTCGGGGCAAAGACGCCCACGTGGCCGGCATGCACGAGCAACCGTTGGCCG
>CAZWMF010000527.1:0-3158 GCA_964634535.1 uncultured Opitutaceae bacterium
ACAGGAGATCCTGACCGACCCGTCCTATTTCGGGCTGTTTGTTACGCTTACCGCCGTTCAGATAGGCAATTACGGAGTCAACCCGGAGGATAGCGAAGCGGCCGCGCCGAAGGCGAGCGGCCTGGTGGTCCGGGAGCTGTCGCCCTTCCCGAGCAATTGGCGTTCCCGAATGCCCTTGGAGGAATATCTGCGGCAGGCGGGCCTGCCCGGGATCAGCGAGGTCGACACCCGCGCGATCACGAAGCGGTTGCGGGTCGAAGGGGCGATGAAGTGCTGCCTGAGCACCCAGCCGATCGCGGACGAAGAGGCGATCGAGCGGGCCCGCGGCTGGCGGGACATGGCCGGGAGCGACTACGTGAAGGACGTGACCTGCGCGCGGGCCTTTCACTGGGATGCGAACGATCCGGCCAACCACAATCCGGTCTATCAGCCGGTCGGCACCCATTTCGGGACCCGGACCATGCCGGAGCGCCGCTTCCGCATCGCCGCGTTCGACTACGGGGCGAAGTTCAGCATCTACCGGAAGCTCGTGCGCCACGGTTTTGACGTGGATGTGCTGCCGGCCGGAACCCCGGTTGAGGCCGTGCGCGAACGCCGGCCGGACGGCTTGTTCCTGTCCAACGGTCCGGGCGATCCGGCCGCGCTGCCCTATATCCATAAGACGGTTACCGCCCTCCTGCCCGAACTGCCGACCTTCGGCATCTGCCTGGGCCATCAGGTGATCACCCACGCGCTCGGCGGCACCACCTTCAAGCTCAAGTTCGGCCACCGCGGCGGCAACCAGCCGGTCAAGAATCTGCAGACCGGCCGGGTTTCGATCACGGCGCAAAACCACGGTTTCGCCACCGATCCGAAGTCGATCGAAGCGCGGGACGCGGAAATCACCGAAATCAATCTGAACGATGGGACGGTCGAGGGCCTGCGGCACAAGCGGCTGCCAGTCTTCTGCGTGCAGTACCATCCGGAGGCGGCCCCCGGGCCCAACGACGCGGATCCCCTGTTCGTCGATTTCTACCGGATGATCGAGCAGCGCAAGGCCGGCTTAGTCTAGGCGAAGGGTTTCCCCAAGGCCCGCATTCCGGGAGCTGGCTATCCGCCCGACCACGGCGGGGTCGCCGCATGCACAAACTCCGCCCGGGCGTCCATATGCGGATTGTGGCCGGCCGTCGGGATCGCGACGAAATCCGCATTGGGGAAATGGGCGAGCACCGCCGGTCGATCCTCCGCGGCCACGTAATTCGACCGACCTCCGAGGATGAAGCGGGTCGGCCCCGCATAGCGGTCGCCGACCTCCAGCGGGTTTCTTTCGAGGATCGGCAGGGCTTGGGTCAGGGCGGCCAGATTGACCGTCCAGCGCCAACCGCCGCCGTCCACCCGTTCGAGATTCGTCGTCAAGAATTTCCGCATGGCCCAGTCGGGCACCTGCCCCTCCATCCGCATCTCCGCCTCGGCGCGCGAACGCAATCCGTCGAGTTCCAGCCCGCGCATGGCCGCAAAATCCGCCCGGTGACCCGTCCAGTGATAGTCTTTCGGCGCCACGTCGACCACCCCAAGGCGGGCCATCCGCTCGGGATGCCGGCAGGCCATCAGCATGGCCACCTTGCCGCCCAGACTGTGGCCCAGACAGGAGACCGCAGCCAGGCCCAGCCGGTCCATCCAGGCGACGACATCCGCCACCAGGGTCGGATAGTCCATGGCTTCGGCCTGGGGCGAAGCCCCGTGATTGCGCAGGTCCAAGGCCAGGACCCGGTAATGCGCGGCCAAATCCCGTCCGGTGGTCTGCCAATTGCGCGAGGACCCCAGCAAGCCGTGGAGCAGCACCAGGGGAGGCCCCTCGCCTCCCAACTCCCGATGAAAAAGGGCCACGGTCGGTTCCGCCATGGCCGGACCCAAACAAGGAATCCGCGCCGCTTCAATGTTGCGCTTATGGCGCAGAACCCGCGAGGCTCCCCAGTCCATGCCCGATCCGGAGAAGGAAAACTCGGAGAAACTCACTCCGATGATGCAGCAGTACTTCGACGTGAAGCGCGGTCTGCCCCGCGACACGCTGCTCCTCTTCCGCCTGGGTGATTTCTACGAGCTGTTTTTCGACGACGCGGTCGCGGCCTCGCGGCTCCTTGGCCTGACGCTGACCCGCCGCCAGCAGCACCCGATGGCGGGCATCCCCTACCACGCGGCGGACACCTACGTGGGCAAGCTCCTGCGCGCGGGCCAGAAGGTCGCCATCTGCGACCAGCAGGAAGCGGCCCAACCGGGCCGGCTCGTGCGTCGCCAGTTGACCCGCATCCTGAGTCCTGGCACGACGCTCGCCGAAGGCCAATGGGACGCCGCCCGCAACCATTATCTGGCGGCCGTCGTCCTGGACGCGGGGGGCCTACACGCGGCGTGGCTCGACCTGTCCACCGGGGAATTCAAGATCGCGAGCGACCCGCGCATCGACAACTTGCTGCCCGTCTTGACGGCGCTCGATCCGGCCGAACTGCTGGTCGGCGACGGCCAACTCGCCCAATGGCAGGCCGCGCCGCATGAACGCACTGACTGGCACGCGCTCCAGGCGTTTGCCGCCCGGCGCTTGTGCACCGAACTGGCCCCGTCGCTATTCTCGCCCGAGGCCGGCGCCCGCGCGGTCATGACGACCCTGGGCGTCCTGAACCTGCGCGGCTTCGGGCTGGACTCGAGTCATCCCGGCCTGGGTCCGGCCGGCGCGCTGGTCACCTACGCCACCGAGAATCTCTGCGCCAAACCGGAAAATCTGCGCCAGCTCCAGGAATACCGCAGCGACCGCGCGCTGCTCCTCGACCCGGCGACCCTGCGCAATCTCGAAATCTTCGCCTCGGCCCGGGGCCAGCGCGACGGCTCGCTCCTGGGGGCGGTCGGGCGCACCGCCACCGCGCCGGGCGCCCGGCTCCTCGAGCGCTGGCTGGCGGCGCCGAGCTTGGACCCGGAGGAAATCGGCCGCCGCCAGTCGATCGTCGGCGAACTGGTCGCGCGGCCGGGTTCGACCGCACGGCTGCGCGAGCTCCTTTCCCAGGTGCGCGACGTGCCCCGCATTCTGGGCCGCCTGCAAAACCGGCTGCGCAACCCGCGCGAACTGGGCGGCGTCCGGGACAGCCTGGCCCAGTTGCCCGAATCGAAGTCGCTGCTCGCTTCGCTGGGCG
>CAZWMF010000528.1:0-3140 GCA_964634535.1 uncultured Opitutaceae bacterium
CTCCGCCGCCCTGGTCGTTGTGGACGCCTTCGACTGGAAGAAGATTGAGATGGTGACCTTCCGGCGGTCTACCACGACCGGACCGACACCGGGGACCTGGTTCAGCGGTGCACGAGCGACGTCGAAACGACCCGCCTGTTTCTCGCCACCCAGATCATGGAAATCGGGAATGCCATCATTCTGGCCGGTTTCGCCCTGCCGCTACTCATCCTGCTCAATCCGCGCCTGGCCCTCGTGTCGTTTGTGCTCATCCCGCCGATCGTCGCCTACGGCTATGTGTATTTCCGCAAGGTGAAGCATGTGTTCAAATCGGTCGACGAGGCGGAGGGCGCCCTGACCGCCATCATTCAGGAGAATCTCACGGGCATCCGCGTCGTCCGCGCTTTCGTCCGCCAGGATTTTGAGCGGGAAAAGTTTGCGGTTCCGAATGCGCGCTACCGCGACCGCAGCGTATTCATGCTGCGGCTGATGTCCTGGTATTGGTCGATCAGCGACCTGGTCGCGCTCACCCAAATCGGGTTGGTCCTGCTCGTCGGCTCCCATGGGGTCATCGAGGGCAAGCTGAGCGTGGGCGTTCTCTTCGCCTTTCTCGCCTACCTGGCGATCATCCTTTGGCCGGTTCGCCAGATGGGACGCATCCTGACCGACCTCAGCAAGACCTCGGTGGCGCTGAACCGGATCCGGGAAATCCTGGCGACCGAGCGCGAGGCCGATCCGCCGGCCCCCGCATTCGTCGAGTCGCGGGTTCCCCTGACGGGAGCCGTGGACGTGCGTCACCTCTGTTTTGCCCATGCCGGCCAGGCCGCGGGCTCGGACGGGGCCCTCAACGACCTATCCTTTGCGGTGGCGCCCGGCGAAACGCTGGCGATTGTCGGGCCATCCGGCGCCGGCAAGAGCACCCTGATCCATCTGCTGATTCGGCTCTACGATTACGCCGAGGGGGCCATACTGCTGGACGGACACGAGCTTGGCTTGCTGCCCCGCCAATGGGTGCGCTCGCAGATCGGCGTCGTCATGCAGGAGCCGTTCCTCTTTTCGAAATCGCTGAGGGACAATCTGAGGCTCGGACGGGAAAACGCCCTCGACCACGAGATCGAGAATGCGGCCCGGGCCGCATGCATCCACGAGACGATTCTGTCGTTTGACCAGGGCTACGGCACCCTGATCGGCGAACGCGGCATCACGCTGTCCGGCGGACAGCGCCAGCGGGTGGCGATCGCGCGCGCGGTGCTCCGCAACCCGCCGATCCTGGTCCTCGATGACGCGCTCAGCGCCGTCGACGGGGAGACGGAGTCGCTGATCCTCAACGCCCTTCAGGAGCGCCGCGGTCGGGCGACGACGCTCGTCATCGCCCACCGCCTTTCGACGCTCGTCCATGCCGACCGGATCCTCGTCCTCGAGCGGGGACGGATCGCCCAGAGCGGGACCCACGCGGAATTGGCGGCCCAGCCGGGTCTCTACCGAAGGCTCTGGGAAATCCAGAGCCGGACCGAGTCGGAGTTCAGCCGGGAGGCCGCGGCAACCTAGCCATGCCCATGAACGACGCACTCCTCCAGCAGGATGAATTCAAGGCCCGGCTCGACGCCGGTCTTTGGGGCCGGATATTCCGGCGGGCGCTGCACCTGAAGCGCTTCCTGATCCCCTTGTTCGCGACCGCGGTTCTGACCGCCATGTGCGATGCCGGCTTCGCCCTCACCACCCGCTGGGTCATCGATGGGGTGGCGGTGCACGGAGCCCAGGCGCCGTTTGCCCAGTACATAGTCGTTTACCTCGGGCTCACCCTGGCCCTGTGCACGTGCGTATGGGTATTCATCGACTTGGCGGGCAACATCTCAAACCGGATGGCGCACGATATCCGCCGGGACGGCTTTGACCGCCTCCAGGACCTGGAATTCGCGTACTTTGATACCCGCCCGGTCGGCTGGCTGATCAGCCGGCTGACGAGCGACTGCGACCGGCTGGCCCGGATCATCGCCTGGGGCTTCCTGGATATCGTCTGGGGACTTACCTACATCGTGATGATCGCGGTCAGCCTGTTGATCATGAATTGGCGGCTGGCGCTCATCGTGCTCGCGGTCCTGCCGCCGCTGGCGGTCGTATCCAAGATCTTCCAGCGCAAGATGCTTCTTAGTTCGCGCGAGGTTCGGAAGTTCAACTCCCAGATCACGGCGAGCTTCAACGAATCGATCCAGGGCATCCGCACGACCAAGAGCCTCGTGCGGGAACGCGAGAACCTTCGCGAGTTCTCCAGCCTGAGCGCTCACATGTTCGACGCCTCGGTGCTCAATGCCCGCCAGAATTCGCTCTATTATCCCATCGTGATGTCGCTCGGCAGCCTCGCAGCCGGCCTGTGCCTCTGGCGCGGCGGTCACCTGACCACCGCCGGAGCGATGAGTATCGGAACCCTCGTGGCGTTCATCAATTTCGCCGGACAGTTTTTCCAGCCCATCAATCAGTTGGCTTTGAGGCTGACGGAGATGCAGGGCGCCCAGGCCGCCGGCGAGCGCGTGATGGGCCTGCTCGCCACGGAGCCGGCCATCGCCGACTCGCCTGCCGTCCAGCATCGGGTGCGCGCGTTCGCCGCCACGGCGCCGGGACGGGGTCCGGGACCGCGAGTCGGCCCGGACGGACTGCCGTGGGAGGTTGGAACCATAGAATTCAGGAATGTGGACTTCCGGTATACGGCCGGACCGCTCGTGCTAGAGGGGTTTAACCTGCGGGTTGAACCCGGCGAAGCGATCGCCCTGGTGGGCGCCTCCGGCGGCGGAAAGAGCACGATCGTGTCGCTCGTCTGCCGCTTCTATGAGCCCACCGCGGGACAGATATTGCTCAACGGCACGGATTACCGCAAACGTCCGCTCGGCTGGCTTCAATCCCAACTGGGCATCGTCCTCCAGACCCCCCACCTTTTCAAAGGCACCGTGCGCGAAAACATCCGCTACGGCCGGCTCTCGGCCACCGACGCCGAGGTCGAGGAGGCGGCGCGTCTGGTGAATGCGCATGGCTTCATCACCCGGATGGAGCATGCTTACGACGCGCAGGTCGGCGAGGGCGGCAACCGTCTTTCGACCGGGCAAAGGCAACTGCTGTCGTTCGCCCGCGCACTCATCGCCAATCCGCAGATCTTCATCATGGACGAG
>CAZWMF010000529.1:0-3137 GCA_964634535.1 uncultured Opitutaceae bacterium
TGCGGATGCCGTCGGCGCCGAGCGCCATGGCCATCTCGACCGCCTTCTTCATCGCGCGCCGGAAGGCGATGCGGCGCTCCAGCTGGAGAGCCACGTTCTCGGCCACGAGCTGGGCCTCGATCTCCGGCTTCTTCACCTCCTGGATGTCGAGCAGGATCTCGCGGCCGGTCAATTTGGCGAGCTGGAGCTTGATGTTCTCCACCTCCTGGCCCTTGCGTCCGATGACGATTCCGGGGCGGGCGGTGTAGATCTTGACGCGGACCCGGTTGGAGGCGCGCTCGATGAAGATGCGCGGCACCGAAGCCTGCTTGAGTTTGGTCATGAGCATCTCGCGGATCACCTGGTCCTCGTGGAGGAGCTTGGCGAAATCCTTTTTGCCCGCGTACCAGCGCGACTGCCAGTTGCGGCGGACGGCGAGACGGAAACCGATCGGATTGGTCTTCTGGCCCATGGAATTAAATCAGTTCTTGCTGCCGTCCGAGAGGACGATGCGGATGTGGGACATTTTCTTGCGGCGCGGCATGGCCGTCCCGCGAGCGCCGGCCTTGAATCGCTTGAGCACGGGGCCGTTTTCGACCACCGCGCTTTTCACGACCAGGGTGTCGGCGGAGAGATTGGCGTTGTTTTCCGCGTTCGCGATCGCGCTCTTCAGCGTCTTGGCGAGCAGGCGGGCGGACTTGCGCGGGATGAGCGTGAGGTACTCGACCGCCTCCGGGGCGGACCGCCCCTGGATGGTGCGGGCCACCTCGCGCACCTTCTTCGGTGACATGCGCGCGTTGCGGGTAAGGGCTTGAATTTCCATGGTGGTGAGTTCCGGTCCGGCCTAAATTTCCTTGCGGGTCATGCCGCCGTGCGCCTTGAACACGCGGGTCGGGGCGAATTCGCCCAACTTGTGGCCGACCATGTTTTCGGTGACGTAGACGGCGACGAACGCTTTCCCGTTGTGCACGTTAAAGGTGTGGCCGACGAAGTCCGGCGTGATGGTGGAGCGTCGCGACCAGGTTTGGATGGGCTTCTTCGTCCCCGACTTGTTCGCCTTCTCGATTTTCTCGAAAAGGTGGTAGTCGACGAAGAAACCTTTCTTGATGGAACGGGCCATGGCGGGGTTCGGTGATTACTTCTGGTTGCGCGGCGGACGGCCGTTGACGCGGGTCAGGATGAAGGTGCTGGAAACCTTGGTGCGCCGGCGGGTCGGGAAGCCCTTGGCCAGCTGGCCCCAGGGGGACACCAACTGCTGCCGGCCGCCGCCGCCCTTGGATTTGCCCTGGCCGCCGCCATTGGGGTGGTCGACCGGGTTCATCGCCATGCCGCGCACGTGGGGCCGGCGGCCGAGCCAGCGGCTCCGGCCGGCCTTGCCCAGCGACTGGTTCATGTGCTCGCCGTTGCCCACGAGCCCGATGGTGGCCCGGCAGCGCGGATGGACGAGCCGCAGCTCGCCCGACGGCATCTTGAGCTGCGCGTAGCCGTTCTCGACGGCGACGAGTTCGAGGTAGGTTCCGGCGGAGCGGGCCAATTGGGCGCCGCGTCCGGGCACCAGCTCGACCGCGTGCACGCGGGTCGCCGGCGGGATGATCTCCAACGGAAAATTATTGCCGACGTTGAAGTCGTTGGTGGTGGCCTTGTCGGAGGCGAAGATCGCGGTGCCCACGGCCAGGCCCTCGGGGGCGAGGATGTAGCGCTTCTCGCCGTTGGCGTAGGCCAGGAGGGCGATGCGGGCGTTGCGGTTGGGATCGTATTCGATGGCCTGGACGCGGGCCGGAAGGTCGCGCAGGTCGCGCTTGAAATCGATGTGCCGATACAGGCGCTTGTGGCCGCCGCCCCGGTGGCGCGAGGTGAGGCGCCCGAGGTTGTTGCGGCCGCCCGTCTCCGAAATCGACGAGGTGAGGGCGCGCTCGGGGCGCTTCTTCGACAGCCCCACGGTGCGGTTCAGCGCCGTGAAACGCGACGAAGGCGTGAGAGGACGGAAAGGTCGGATGGGCATGGTGGGCGGAGCGGTTGGGCGTTAGACGAGCTCGATCTTGTCGCCGGCCTTGAGCGTCACGATCGCCTTCTTGTAGTCGGAGGTGACACTGGGTTGACCGGCCCGGCTCTTCTTGTTCTTGCCGCGGTAGTTTTGGACGTTGACCCGCCGGACGGTGACCTTGAAGGCCTGCTCGACCGCGGCGGCGATGGCGTGCTTGGTCGCGTCGGGCGTCACCACAAAGGTGTATTGGCCGTATTCGGCGGAAAGCTTGCTGGCCTTCTCCGTCAGCCGGACGGTCTTGAGGACGGAAGTCGTTTTCATCAGTTCTTGCCTCCGTTGACGCGGGCCAGGATCGCCGCGAGCGCCTTGCTGCTGACGATGATGGCGCGGTATTGGGCCAGATCCAGGGTGGTGAGCTTGGCGGCTTCCTGCAGCGAGACGCGCGCGAGATTGCGCGTGGCCCGGCGGGCCTCGGCGGCAAACGGGGCGTCCACCAGCAGCACCTTGCCGGCGGGGGCGATGCGACCGAGGAGCTGGCCGACCGTCTTCGTCTTGGCCGGGCTGGGCGCGAACGCCTCGATCACGGCCAGTTCGCCCGCGCTCGCGCGGTCGAACAAGGCGCGGCGGAACGCGAGTTCGCGCACCTTGGCGTTGATCTTCTTGGAATAGTCCCGGGGCTTGGGTCCGAAGACCACGCCGCCGCCGCCCCACAGGGGCGACCGCGTCGAGCCGGCGCGCGCCCGGCCGGTGCCCTTTTGGCGCCAGGGCTTCTTGCCGCCGCCGCGGACTTCGCCGCGGGTCTTGGTCGAATGGGTGCCCTGGCGCATGTTCGCCCGGGTCGCGACGATGACTTCCTTCACCGCCTGCAGGCCCTTGTCGCCCTCGAAGGTGGGCAGCCCATCGAACTCCTGTTCGTGGCTCTGGGTGCCGTCGACGTTAAAAATCTTGAGCTTCATGGATGGAGGTTTCCCCGGAGTCAGGCCTGCGCCTTCGGCTGGCCCTTGATGGCGGCGCGAACAATCACGTTGTCGCCGTTGGCGCCGGGAATGGCGCCCTTCACCAGAATTAGGTTCTTGTCCGCGATCACCTTCACGACCCGCAGGTTCTGGACGGTGCGCTGCTCGCTGCCCATGTGGCCGGGCATCGACTGGTTCTTCCAGGTGCGGCCGGGGGT